>JAUWPB010000024.1 GCA_030611805.1 Nanobdellota archaeon
AAAAAGAAAGTATGGAAGTTGTATTCTTAGCAAATCTTTTGCAACCCAGAAAAAAGAATTGTTGTTTAGAATAATTGCTTATAATATTGACAGGAAAATAATTCTATCTGCTTTGGTGATTATAGGAATTCACCAAAGCCCAAAAAGGATGCTGATTTAAACCCCGTTTTTTGTATAAAATAAAACATAGGAGTCAATTCTTCAACACCATTTATTATTGCTGTTGGAAAATAGGAAGAATGCAAGATAGTAAAATCAAAATTCCTCCCATTGATGTCGTCTCCTTCCTTGACATTCTCCAAATTCCAGATAATTCCTTTTCCTGTGTCGATTATCTTGCCTGAGATAGGAATAGAGCATTTTGGGCAATTAAATCTTACTGGAACTTCTTTTTCATTTTCCAATTGGTATTTGAAAAGGATTGAACATCCGCAACCTTCACACAAATAATGATTTCTTATTGTTGCCATATTATTTTAATAACTTTGGACTAATTAAATTTATCCTACAACACTTGTACTTGTACAAATCTAATATGGGTTTTTTATAAAGAATTTTTAAGATTCGGTTTAGCTAAATAATGGTTTAATAAAATTAATAAAGTTCTAAATGCATTATACTTGATGGTTAAAAAAAGAAAAAACATAAAAAAAACCAATCACTCCCATCCCGACAATCTTTAAAAAGTCACGCCATCGCACCTCACACAATGAAAACAGCAAGGCTGACAAAAAAAGAGGATGAATTTTGGGCAGAGGTTTACAAGTGCCTGATTCAGTGGGGCATCCACGAGGACTTCACTTATGACTTATGCTTTGCAGTCACAAAAGCAAAGTTTGAGAGATTAAGAAATGTTGATAAATTAATTTAACCTATCGCTTCCATCCCGACAATCTTTATAAACTCTACCAGCGTCGATAAATCAACAAATAAAATAAACAAATGTTTGCTTTAAACTTTCGGGGGAGTGTGTGTCACCCGCATTGACTGAAAAGTTGGACTCAGTTTTTTTGACTGACCTCAACTTCAGACCCATAGTCTGTCCCTCGCATTATGCTGTTGAAAAACAGCATCAGGGTTTGAAGATGCATTTTAAGTGATTACGCAGGACTCGAATCCCGAAAGTTTACACTTGCATTTATCTATGAATGAAGTGAATGTCATAAGGAAGTGTGGGCTTGAGTTGCTCCCTCGCATAATGCCAAAAGTTAAGTGCGTTACATCGTGGTTTATAAGCCACTAAAAAAGGCATTTAATATGGTAGACATTTATCCTTACAAAAAAAGACTGAAAAGCATAGAGAATAACATAAGAAATTCTAAACAAATTTTTAAAAAAAATAAAGAAGACCATAATTTTAAGAAAAATATTTATTAGAAATTAAGAGTAAGACTTTTGAGAATGAATAATAAATGTGTGGGGGATAATATTTTTTATATAAATATTTATAATCTCTAAATTTAGATTAATTAAATGATTGATTCAAAGCATGTAGCCCCGTTACAGGATTTTAAAACAAAAGACTTTGTTGACTGGCTTCTTAATGGATTTGAGGATATTTATGATAATAAAAAAAGACTTAATGCTTTTAGTCCTTTAAATTATTTTGTAGGTTATCAAGATAATTTAACTATTGAATTAAAAAATATTTACGATTTATTGCAACCTAATGTGCAAAGAAATTTTAAGACAGGCATTGCTCAGGGATTATCTAATTTACCTCCAAGAATATCATCAATATCTTCTGTTAGAGGATTATTTTATTTGGCAGGTCGTATAAAAGCTACAGAAATTTTACCTGTTGTGAATCAATATTTAGAAAATGGTTTTTTTAGTATAAAAGAAAATAATTGTGGCGGTGAACTATTTGCACTCACTTCAGGTATCGTAGCAAGCATGTCGTCCACTTCTGAGGCTAGCGAGATAATGAGAAATCTGATTAACAGCAATTTTTTTAAGTCTTCTTATTCCCCCATGGCTTTTGTTGCCCTCTGCCGTTCAGAATCTGAAAAATTTCCAGAACATTTAAAATTACTTAGAAAAAACTTTGCGGAAATGCATAAAGAACAAGGAACAAAGGATGCCTGGATGACGGCTAAGAGATTTACACATTATGTGAATACCAGAATTATAGCAGATAATCTTTACCTTACTAATCTTATGCCTTCAGTAAATTCAGAAAATTTTGAAAATGATAATTGGTTAGGACAAGCAATGTTTATTGGAAAAAACACTTCATTAGAACTAAAATGTGTTGAAGAGAATTTTTTCCTATCTAAATTAGATTCATCTTCTCCAACTCAATATAAAGTAAATCTCTTAAGAAAACATGAAACTCTAAGAGATTATTTAGGAGAAATTTTAGAGAAAAAAAGCAATGCAGGAAGTTATTAAATAAATTATGTAAATTTTTCTCTAAATATTTTCAAAACTTTTTTGTAGGTTTTGGTTTTAAAAGTTTCTAAAACTCCTGTGTTTTGTACTTCAAAATATTTATTAAGAAATATTTTTTTAATTATTCAAATAATTTAGAAATAGGCAGCCCTTTTTGATTTCTATAAATTGCCTCTCCAAAAACCGGGCTGACATCAATTACTTCTACACCATTACTTTTTTGATAATGTGTGTTGCTTGTAAGAATCTTTTCAAAATATTTTTCAAGTTCTTTTACTCCTTTTGTAAATAATCCATGAGTTCCATAACAAAATAATTTTTTTGCCCCTTTTGCTTTTAATAAATCTGCTCCTTCAATTAAAGTCCCGCCAGAATCAATCATATCGTCAACAATTAAAATATTTTTATTAACAACATCTCCTGAAAGGCGCATTTTTTCTATTTTTCCATTTACCCTTCTTTTATGAATAATTGCTATGGGATATTCTGGATTTAATCTCTTAGCAAAAGATTCTGCTCTTTCTGTACCTCCTGCATCTGGAGAAACAATCACTAATTTTTCTAAATTATCTATTGAATTATTTTTTCTTAAGTAATGAACAGCCTCTGGAAAACTATAAAGATTGTCCACTGGTACGTTTGCAGAATAAAATCCCTGAATTTGTGCAGCGTGCAAATCCATTGTAATTATTCCTTTTAAATCAGGAGAAAGTGATTCTGCTAAAGCTCTGGCAGAAATTGGAACATGGGGTCTATCCTTCCTGTCTTTTCTGCTATACAACATATTTGGAAGAACAAAACTAACATTTTTTGCAGAAGCACTAAGCAACAAGTCTTTTGCCAAAAGAAGTTCCACCCACCACTGTTGAGGATTTTTTGTTGAATCCTGAATAAAATAAACTTCTTTTTTTCTTATATTTTTTGGGACATGCATATCAATCTCCCCATTCCTAAAAACTTTGATAGAAATTTCTTCTAATGGAATAGAAACTTTTTTTTCATCTCTAATATATTTTTGTATTTTCCTGGAAAAATCCCATGCTTTTGAATTTTTATCAGAAAGTAAAACCACATCTTTCATAAAATCAAACACATCAATCTATTTAAATAAATTATTATATTGCAAAAGCATAATGACAAAGAAGAAAGACAGTATTGTTTTAGTATTTTTAATCCTTCTTTTCTTTACCATAAACTATTCTTTTTTTGATTCTCTTTTAATTAATTTTTTAGATGAAACTGAAACAGTGGTTGTTGAGAGAGTTATTGACGGAGATACTATTGTAATTGAAAATACTGACTCACTATGTTCCCAGCACGAGAACCTCTCACGAGGTAAAACAAGCGTGAGACTTTTGGGAATTAATTCGCCTGAAAGAGGGGAGTTTTATTATGGTGAGGCAAAAGATTTTGTAGAGGATTTGGTTTTAGGTAAAGATACCAGACTGGAGTTTGGCAAAGAAAAATACGATAAATATAACCGGGTTCTGGCTTATGTTTTTGTTGGCAATAAAAATGTGAATTTGGAATTAGTTGAAAAAGGACTGGCTAATTTTTATTTTCCTTCGGGAAAAGATATGTGTTATGAAGATTTCAAGGAAGCATGGGAAAAATGCAGTGAGAACTTGTGTGAAAAATCAAAAGACAAATGTGTTAATTGTATTGAGTTAAAAAAATTTGAGTATAAAAAAGATTTTGTAATTTTTTATAACAGATGTAATTTTGATTGCGATTTAACTGGGTGGGGAATTAAAGATGAAGGCAGAAAGAATTTTATTTTTAATGAGTTTATTTTAAGAGGCAAGAAAGAGATAATTATAAAAGTTGGGGATGGCGAAGATGATGAAACAACTTTATTTTGGAAAGGTGAAAAATATGTCTGGACAGATTCAGGAGATACTTTATTTTTAAGAGACAGTAAATATAAGTTAGTGCTTTGGGAGAATTATTGAAATCAGAAAGTTTGATTATTTGGATTTTTTACATGAAATTAATACTCTTTGAACATCCTTATTTGGGAAAGTTGCTACTTTGTAAAAAGAGGAACATTTTACTGTTCTCCCATCTTCAACAGAGTACGGGTCATCCAAGTTAGATTGATAAGATGCGCCAGATATTAACAATGGGAATGCTAAAAATAATCTTTTGCCGAAAAATCCTGCATCTTTAGATTTTCTTTCAAGTTTATTTCTTTCAGATAAATATTCATGTTTTTTAGGTATGCAAACCTGCACTTTTGTTTCCATGTAATTTTCGCAAAAAACCTGTATAAAATATCCTTCTTCAGTTACAAACCATTTATGAGATTTAATTTCAGATATATCTTTTTTAACCTGTGATTTTCTAAAACGAATCGCAACTCTTTCTAATTCTTCGTATGTGGTTCCAGCGCTTGAGAACTTTTCCTTTATTCTGTTTAATTTAGAGATTGTTTTGAGCACATTTTTTGGCAAGAATAACTTTAATTGAGAGAAAAAGAAATCTTTGACAGGCACAGGAATTTTACTCCAAAAACTTTTTCTTATCATTTTTAATTCTTTTTTAGATAACAGTTGTCTGGCTGTAAGCTGGAAATCTTTGGGCATAGATTCATATTTCATATTCATGGTGATTGCCCATATTAAACTTTGAATATCTCTTTGAGAAATTTTAGGAGAAGTTAATGAATTTTTAATTATGATTTTGATAACCCTGCTTTGTTTTCCCTTAAGTTGTGTAATTAAAGAACCATATTCAGAAAAAGGACTACACTTTCCAGTATCTAAACAAAAACTTTGCAGATGAAATTCATATAATCCTGGTTTAAGAAAAATCTCCCCATCTTGTGCTAATTTGTTCATAACTTTATCAGATACTTGTTGAGGAGATTCTTTTATATCAATATTAAAATGAGGCAGGGCATCATCAAGAGACGTGCATATTAGCTGTCTTCTTTCTGCAATTCCCGCAAACTTTGAAATTAACAAACTAATTAATTTATATTTCCAAATAACAATTAATAAAAGTAGAATTAAAACTATAATATATATTAACATAATTGCACCTCTTATTTATATAATGAATTTAATATTTAAATCTTTGTTTTGCATGAGCTGTAAAGTTAAAGTCAGGTTTGAGAAAGAAAAATCTAATCCTGACTACAAATTTTCCCCCCAGATTTGAAAATTAAACATTTAACTCCATTTATGTTTTCTATTGTAGCATTTGGAGAAATTAAATCAATTGTTTCTATAAAATCAGTTTTAAGTTCTTTCATTTCTAAATTTAAATTAGATGATGTGTTTAAACTTATTATTGCAACAATTAAACAACCAAGAGATATTATTATTGGGAGTGCTTTAAACCAAAATTCAGAATTTTTATAAAACATTTTAATCTTTTTCAATAATTAATTTATCTTTTTGTAATTTGTTGTCCAGATTTTTAACTTTCTCAAGAATAAAAGGAAGATATTTTTTATAGCCCCAAAATCTTTTTTGCCCTTCTTTGAATTTTTTATTAACCAAATTTAGAGAGGCATCAAAGTTATCTTTATCATTAAAAATTATAACTTTCATAGAATTGGGTAAGAAGGAGGTATTTATAAAAATACCCCTCTCTTGTTATTAGTACTGATTATTTGAGTGTGAGTATGTTTATAAATATTTCTACTTCCAAAATTTTGGGTTATTTTATTTCCCATTCCCCCTTTTCTTTCATCAACAAAACATTCCCTTATCTATAAATAATTTAGCTGTTCATCAACAAAAAGTCGTAACAGAACATTATCCTACGACAATACCGCCTCACTATATTCCCGGCACAAGAATCCTCACAATTAATTATCATTTATCTCTCCTGTGAGGACACCCAGTCGGGTGCGAGAATCCTCACAATTAATTATCATTTATCTCTCCTGTGAGGACAAAATACCAAAAAAAATTATTATCCAGAGATTGCTTTACTTACCTTGTTCCGAATAGAATTAATAGTATTTCAATAAATTTCTCCAATAATCTGCCTCATCACAGCAATGAATTTTTTAGCTCTTTCCAGCGAAGTTTTTGCTTTCGCCTCTTTTATTTTCCCTGTAGTCTCATACTGAAATTGGGACCTTTTCGTTTTTTCAAATTCATAGCTATCCAGCAAGTTTTCTGTTGAAGCTGTTGCCTTTTCTCTTTCTTCTTGGTACTCTTCTAAAAAATGTTTTTCCAAATTATGTTTTGCAAGAACAATCAGAGACTCATTTATAATTTGATGAACTATTTCATGTTTTGTTTTATATCCTCTTTTGTAGATGTAAGCACAGGCAATGTAAAACATAGAATAATAAGAACTTACAACAACCCATAAAGGAGAAAGTTGATTGTTGAAAATCTCTTCGGCAACCCTCAGGCTTTCTAAAGAATTGTTAAAATATGTTTTGTAAACTAATTCTTCAAAAGATGTTTTATTTATCAGACCTTCATTAAGGTATCTTCTAAAATTATCTTCTGCGATTTTTATTCTTTTTGCATCCATTTTGATATTAGATTATAATAATTCTCTGCTCCATAAAGAAGAATATTGTTTTTAATAATTTCGTCAGAAAGATTTTTTTCTTTTGTTTTTAACATAGATTCAAATTCATTAAAGGAAAAATCATGAATCTCAATAGGCAGGGGGAGCAAATTAAATTTAGAAATTAACTCCTTTGTTTTTTCTTTATTATCAGAGATTATGCAAATATCTATGTCTGATTTTTTGGTCTTTGTTTTTTTCACATAAGAACCAAAGACAAGGACTATAAGAAAAGGGTAGCTTAGAAATTCAATATCTTCTTTTAATAATTTAATTTGCTTGTTTTTTTCCAAGAATTCTTTTGTTCTTTTGTCCTCTACAGAATAAATAATTTTATTTGGAATTAATTTTAAATTAACTAATGTTGTGTTTCCTATTTTTTCTTTGGAGATTGAGTCAGGAAGATTGTTTAGAGCATTGAATGTATTTTTATAATCTGTTTTAAGTTTTTGAGAAATTCCTCTTATAGAATTTTTAAGTTCTTTATTTTCAAGCAAATACTTTATTATTTTTTCTTTCAGAGAAAATTTTATTTTGTTTACCATAATACTATGGTATGTTTTACCATATTTAAAACTTTTGTTCAAGGGTTTCCCGCAATTTTATACTTTCCAACCTGTTTCACCGACCCCAAGTAATGACAAAAATATATCTCACAACGACAATAATACTTATAAAGAAAATAATGTATGGTGGAGTATGTTAATAGAAAATAGATTGACTAATTCTAAAGAAATTTGTTTTAATGTTCATTATCCTTTAGGCAACTTTGCAAAAGTGAAATATCCCGCAAGGTTGAATCCTGAAAAAATAAAACTTAATGTTTTCAGGAGAGAACAACTGAATTATTCAAGGTTCTCTTTTGGGATAATTACTATACAATTGAAAGGAGGTTTAAGAAATGAGAAAAATTATGAAGAAAAAAGTTAATGTTTTTGGAAAAAAACTGCCAGTGTTTGCGATTCTGCTTGTTGGAATGGCTGTAATGGTTAGTGCTGCTTTGATAACATACTGGGGAACTATAACTGGTTTGGTTATTATTAGTCAAGGATTGATATTGGATGGAGGTACTTGGAATGTTCCAATAGAAAAAACATGGGATTCTTTTACTTCGTTAGAAGCAATGACTTTTGTTTCAGCACATAATTTAAAGAACACTGCTGATGTTAATGCAGAAGTGGAGTTAGTAAAAACTTGCACCCCTAATACTTGTAATGCCGTTGATGAACCATCAGTAAATTATTACACACCTTCAATGGCAAGTATAATTGCTGGTGCAGATAGATTAGTTGCAACTCAGAATACTGATGGTGGATGGGAATGGAATAATCCTGATACAATACCTGATGGAACTTCTGGAGTAAACACATTCGGGGTAACAGCACTAGGTTTATTGGATGCTTACAGATTAACAGGAGATTCAAGATATTTAGTTGCCGCAGAAGTAACTGGAGAGAGTTTAGTTTTAAAAGTCCCTCATATTACAGATGGTAAATTTTACTCACAAGATATAGAATTTTTGGCAGAGTTGGGAGAGATAACAGATGATACGGACTATACAAATAAAGCTAAAGGTGTTATGACTTACTTTATGGATAGTACTAATAGATATTGTGCAAGTGGATGTAGTGCATCTGAATTAGCAGCATTCTATGAAAGTCTTTATCCAACTATTGCAGGATTAACAGAATGGCAATTAGCATCATGGGTAAGGGCTGCTCAAGCAGTAGAAGAAATTACTTGGGCAAATGATATGATAAATGAAATGAATGCTGATATAAGTGGAACACCATATTTTGATATTACAAATTCAGGACAAGATAATTATATCTTAGGGTTATCAGGTATTATTTCAGCAACAGGAAATTCTGATGTAATAGACAAATTGATTATGACTCAAGAAAATAATGGAGAATGGATAGAACACGAAGGTACTGATACAAATAATGTCCAAGCAACAGCATATGCAGTAATGGCTTTAATGAATGTAAATGAAATGGACGCTGTAATTGATGGTGCAGAGTGGCTTGTAAGTATACAACTTGGAGATGGAGGATGGAATGACCCAGAGAATACAGAAGTAACAAGTGAAGTTCTACAAACAATGTTACTTATAGGAGAATCAACAAATCCAGTAAC
>JAUWPB010000016.1 GCA_030611805.1 Nanobdellota archaeon
ATAACATTAGTAATAACAACCCAAACTCCGCCAGTCGCAACCAAGACCAACGCCACAATAATTAGCATTGTTATGATGCCTGATATTCCTCTTTTATTCATTAGAAAATAAAAGATTAGGCTTATATAAATTTAATTAAAATTGGCGATGCCAGGAGTTCAATTAACCTCTCTCAAAACATCCTCACCTTCTTTAACATTAAAATAATCATAAAATTCTTCACTTAAACTTAGGATATTTGTATGACCTTCTTTTTTCTTTTTAATTAAATTTAATTCAGAAAACTTCTTCACATGGTCGTAAGCTTTATTTCCTCGAATTTTGATTAAAACAGATTGTTTGATTGGTTGCTTGAATGCAATAATCGCCAGAGTTTCCTGCTCTGCTTTAGAAAATTCTGATTTGCCTGTCGCCAGCTTATTTATAATATAAGAATATTCCTGCTGAACATCCATTTTCCACAGCCCATCTTTTTTAACAATCTCAATTGCAGAATTCTGTTTCTCATATTTCTCCTGAAGTTTTTCTATTAACTCATGAATTATAATTGGATTTAAATCACTAAGAGAAATCAACTCCTGCATATTAAGAAATCTTCCGGATACAAAAAAAATTGCTTCAAATTTTTTCAAATCCTCTGTTTCCTTGGCTTCATCAATTTCTTCTGCGGTCTTGCTTGTGATTTCCATGGATTAGGGAAAGAAGAAGTATTTAAAAATTTGAGTGTCTTAAAAATAATATGAGAAAAAAAATCTTAATGCTTTTTCTAACAATCATTTTAGTATTAATTCTTTTTTTATTCTTCGTTAGATTAACTTCTCCTCGGGAAATAGACGATATCTCTCCAGAAATTCCTTGTTTAGAAAAATATATTGAAAAGAGCGATGTTTTGTGGGTCATCCCAAAATTAAGTAATAAAGCAATTTCAGAAGACAAAATATGGTGTAACTATATTTTAAGTTTAAATAAAACACTTGGATTACATGGAGTTTATCATGAGTTTGAAGAATTTAATATAGGTAGAGACCAAGAATATTTTCAGGAAGCAATAAATATTTTTGAGGAGTGTTTTGGATTTAAACCAGAAATGTTCAAACCTCCGCAATTAGAAATCACAGAAGATAATAGAAAACTAATCAAAGAAAATAATATGGAATTGAAAGCAAAATTTAATCAATTAACCCACAAAGTTTATCATTGTGATGACTCTGGTTTATTTCCAAATTGGGTTATTAATTTGTTCTAATCTACTTAATCATTTTTACAAGAACCCAATTTATAGGAATCACAAATAAGATGAAATATCCAATAAATGCCATAAGAGGGTAAAAATAAAAAGAAGGGACCCATGAAATACATGGCTCTAAAAAACAATTAAGATTATATTCTTCTCTAAGATATACCACAAAAGGAATTAAAACAACTGCGTGAATAAGAGCACCTTTCCATGCAAAAGGTTCTTTCTTTTTGATTAAAAATAATGCCCAGATAGCAAGAGGTAAAGAGAATAAATGAATTAAACTGGTGACATAAAAAAATCCATAGTCTGCAATTGGGAATAAATAATCTGTAGAACCGAAAATATGGACGCTGAAAAATATTTTTGATAAATAGTCTATGACCCAAATCAAGACGCCTGCAAAAACAAATGAGATTTCGGCAGTTATCCAAAAAGAACTTCTAAAAAGTATTGCTATCCCAAAAATCAAAGGAGCATGATTGCATAACCAAAAGATGTGTTCTAAAGTTCCGTCTCTTGCCAGAAAAATTACTCTAATGACAAAAAAGAGAATAAGCAAAACTCCTATAACATTTAACAGAGCATCTTTATTTTTGATTTTAATCATGTTTTGTTAAAGAAATAAGAATTAATAAAATGTTCTAAATTTTTAACTCATAATTTTTAGGAATAAGACCATATTTATCATTATAATAGGCAAAGTTATATCAAGCTCATCGGGCTTCAAATTAGAAGAATAAAGGGCAAGAAGTAAAAATTAATCTTTAAGTTTATATGATTTTACAAATTGATATAAATCAGTTAATGGTTTAAAATATAAATAAATTGCCGATCCCATAATCTCCCCAATAGATTTAATTTCGTGTTTAAATTCTGAATTACGATGTTCATTTATTTTATAACCCTTAACGACTGATTCTAACATATTGTTGGCAAATTAAATTGATTTATTAATCTTTCTATGTGTTTTTTATCTCTTCACTATTTTGCTCCTTCAATTGGGTTTTCATAAGTTCTTAATTCAAATCCTAAACCTCAAAACTCCTCCAATCCCTGACAAATTAAAAAATTGTTCCCCTTCTTCTGTGTCTGTAGAAATAATTTCAACATTTGAGCTAGTATTTTCTGCTAATTTTTTTAGTTCTTTGGAAAGTTCTTTATCACACTTTTTGGACAAAAGTAATGTTTCAACAGCCCCATATTCTAAAGCTTTTCTGATTTCTTTTTCTTTGTAAACTGCCATGTCTGGGTTTTTCCCTAAAGTATCAAAAAACTTTTCTAAAATCTTTTTTTCATGAATTATCTCCTGGTCTGCTAAAATATCCTGAGACTTTACAACAAGTTCTTTTAGACCAGATTCATCAGAACCTCCAATATCAATTCTTCCGATAATTTTTCCTCTTAATTGAGTAATCATGTATTCGTTATCAATAAATTCATCTTTTGTCGGGATAGGGCCCCCAATTAAAATTCCCTTTAGTTTGGGCATATCAAAAAAGATTTTCTTCATTTCATTAGCAATTCTTTTGTAAAAATCTCTTGTCAAACCTTCTGTGATTCTGTGGAATCTTTGGGAACTCTGGCCCCCTGCCCTCACCTTACTTGGAATTCCTGAAGTCATTTTCTGCAAAACTTCAATTCTCTTGCCTTCTAATAAACCAATGGTTGCTTCTTTTCTGTCCATCACAAGCAAACCAAAAACCTCAGAAATTTCAATCATTTTTTGCAGAGGCTCTAAAACAAATTCTTTGTCACACCTGTATAACCTGTCCTTTAAAGGCATTACAGGCTCAATATCCCACAACTGCAAATCTCCCTGCCCCTCGGTTTTAGAAACATTTCCGCAAAACAAAGCAAGCCCGTTTACAGGTGTTTTTTTAAGTGTCTTTAGATACCTCACAATTTTATCAAGAGCATCCCCAACATTTTTTCTCGTAGCTGTGGACTTAATATTTTTTGCAGTAGACTTTTCTGCCTCAAGCTGTCGCTGAACAGAATTAACATCATAACCTGCAGGAATATAAACACTAATCAGTTCTGTCTGCCTGCCTTTGTGTTTTGCGAGGTCTTCTAAAACTTCTTCTAATTCGTTTTTAGTTAGTGCTGTCATAAAAAAATATAGAGGAAAGAGTTTATAAAATATTAGTTATCTTATTTTAATTGTCTTCTGATTAGACAATTTTCCCATTCCTAAAAAACCATTTGTTAATTTTCCTTTACTTCCATAGTTTTCCTTTAAAATCTTTTTAATTAAACTATCTTCTTCTTTATGACAAGAGATTGTAATTGGAATATGGCTTCTGTCTTTAGATAAAAGATATTTCAAAACATCCTCAAGACCATCCCCTGATTTTGCTATGTTGCTGACAAAAACATGACCATTTGAAAGTCCTGCTATTTTATCATTAAAAAATACATAAACATTTTTTAAAAAAAGCCCTTTTGTTTTACCCTGAATAAAATCTAAATAACGTCCTACTTTCTTTTTATGTTTTTTAATATGGTTTTCATCCCAATAATGTAAACTTATGTAATGGCTTTTCATAAATTTAAAATAGATTAATCATTTTTAAGAATTATTGTTCTATAAACTCCACATTAAATTTTCCTTCTTTAATTTCCTTGGCATTTGTCACATTCTTAAAATCATCCAACATCCCTTCTAGGGCTTTTTTATTCTGCTTTGTTAATGTAATTACACATTCAGCATTCATTGCTTTTTTAGCAGAAGATTTGGTCTGCCGAACCTTTGCAAGTAAATCACAGAAAAAATCAAAATCATTTGCTGATTTTGGATTCTTCGCCTCTGGCCAATTAGAAATATGGATACTTTTAATCTTCTCATCCTTCTTAAAATATTCTTGATAAATTTCTTCTGTAATAAATGGAATTATAGGTGCAAAAAGTTTTAAGAAAGTTAATAAAGATTTGTACAAAGTATATTGTGCTGACTTTTTCTTGTTCCTATCCCCACTATAAACTCTTTTCTTAACAATCTCAAGATAGTTATCTGTAAATTCCCAAAACAATTTTTCAGTTCCGGACTTAGCCATTGAATAATTATATTCCTCAAAATTCCGCGTAGCCTGCTCAATAATAAAATCTAATTTCTCTAAAAACAATTTATCAATCTTTTCTAATTCTTTTAGTTTTTTATAGTCATAATTTTTTAAATTCATAAATACAAATTTCGAAGCATTCAGTAATTTTGTGATTAATCTTTTTCCTGTAATCACATCTTTCTCTTGATAATCAAAATCTTTCCCAAGTTTTGACGAGGCCGCCCAAAACCTGAGAGCATCTGCCCCATATTTATCAGTAACTTCCTGGGGCGTCACAACATTGCCCTTAGACTTTGACATCTTCTCGCCTTTAAGGGTAACAAAACCTGAAATAGTTACATCCTTCCATGGATTTTTCTTGAAATGTAATTGTGATTTTAAAACTGTGTTAAACAACCAAAAGGAAATTATGTCATGAGCCTGTGGTCTAAGATTCATCGGAAAAAGCTTTTTCTGAGTTTTCTTATCAGTTAATTTTATTGCAATTGTAGGAGTCATTGATGAAGTAAACCAGGTATTCAAAATATCTTTTTCCGGAATAAATTCTTTACTTTTACATTTAGGGCACATCTTCACTGGAGGTTTATCTTTAAGAGGGTCAACAGGCAAATCTTCCTCTCTTGCTAAAATTACTTCTTCACACTTCTTACAATACCAAACAGGGAAAGGAATTCCAAAATGTCTCTGATTAGAAATAAGCCAATCCCATCGCAAACCCTTAACCCAATTATCATATCTGACTTTCATAAATTTCGGATGCCAATTTAATTCAGCCCCCCATTTCAACATTTCTTTTTTCAAATCCAAATATTTCAAAAACCACTGCTTGCTCTTCACAAACTCAATTTCTGTCCCGCATCTTTCATGAACATTAACAGGGTGTGTTATCTTTTCTTGTTTAACTAAAAATCCCCCTTTTCTCAAATCCTCAATTATTTTTTTCCGTGCTTCTTTAACTTTCATATCTTTATACTTCCCTGCAATTTTAGTCATTTTGCCATCTTTAGAAATAGCTTCTTTAATAGGAAGATTGTAAGCTTTTTGCCACTCCATGTCTGTCTGGTCACCAAAAGTCGCGCAATAAGCAATCCCTGTTCCCTTATCCATTGACGTTCTTTCATCTTCCAAAATAGGAACTTCAATATCAAAAAGAGGAATCTTGGCAGTCTTTCCTTTAAGGTGTTCATATCTCTTATCTTTTGGATTGTAAAAAACTGCAACACTTGCAGGAAATAATTCTGGTCGGGTTGTTGAAATAATTAAATCTTCTTTACCAATTTTTAGTTTAACATCAACAAAAGTCGAAGGAACATTTTTGTCCTCAACTTCAACTTGTGCAACACCCGTCTTGCATTCAGGACACCACATTGAAGGTGCATCTCTTCTTTTCATCCTTTTTTTCTTATACAAATCCAAAAACGACCACTGGGAAATTTTTCTTGAGTGAGCATTAATAGTTGAGTAATAAAAATCCCAATCACAGCTTATTCCAATATTTTTCCATCCCTTAATAAATTCTGGATTCTCTTTTTTTAAATAATCCAAACAAAGTTTAATGAACTTATCTCTGGGCATATCTCTTGACAGAACTTTCTTACTTTTTTCAACAAGTCTCTCTGTAGCAAGACCATTATCGTCTGTTCCAAAAGGATAAAATAAATTAAATCCTCTCATCCTCATAAAACGTGCAATAAAATCCATTTGGGAATATGAGCCGGCACTACCAATATGCATTTTCCCTGACACCGTCGGCGGAGGAGTGTCAATAGCATAAATTTTCTTTTTTGACTTTGAATCAAATTTGTAAATCTTCTCTTTCTCCCAAAAATTTATCCATTTCTTTTCAACAGCCTTGAAATCAAAATTATTTTTTGCCATAATTTAATTACAAACAAGAAACTTTTAAAAACTATCTATATTTAGCTAAATCATGGCAACAGATAATAGCGTACAAATGCCCGGGGGATTTGGCGGATTAATGAGATTTAGCGAAGAGTATTCCAGCAGGTTTAATTTAAAACCAACTTATGTAATTGCATTTATAATTTTAATAATAATTTTCAGAATTTCTTTAGGAGTATTTTTAGGTTAAAATGTTTCCAGGGATGAATCCAAAAAAAATGCAGGCTGTGATGAAACAGATGGGAATTAGTCAGGATGAGATTTCTGCTTCAAAAGTCATAATTGAAAAAACAGATAATTCAAAAATTATAATTGAAAATCCTTCTGTGACAAAAATTAAAATGCAGGGACAGGAAACTTTCCAAATTGCAGGAGAAATTCGTGAAGAAACTGCAGAAGTCGGAATTTCAGAAGATGATGTTAAAACAGTAATGGAAAAAACAGGCAAGTCAGAAGAAGAGGCGAGAGAAGTTCTGGAAAAAACAGGCGACTTGGCTGAGGCGATTTTAGAATTGAGTTAGTGAGAATTTATCGCAATCGTAATGTCTCTAATGTCCTTGGCACAACTGTTTCCACCCTGTTAAGTTTATACAATGCAGAAGCTAAATCCAGAGATTTTGAAACTTCGCCGTGATTAACAATTATTTTTTTTGGTCTTGGTCGCATGTTATTAAAAAAAGCAAGCAATTCATTTCTTCCTGCGTGAGGAGATAATCCAGGCAGTAATTCTATTCTCATGTTCACATTAATTGTGATTTTTCTATTATCATCTTCAACAGTAACTGTTCTTTCTCCATCTTGTAATTGCCGTCCAAGAGAGCCGGGCCCCTGATAACAACTCATTATCATTAAATTGTTTTTGTTTTCTGCGAAATTTTTAAAGTATTCAACTGATGCACCTCCGACAAGCATACCTGAAGTGGCAATAACTATGCACGGTCCCCCCTCAATAACTTTTTTTCTCTCTTGCGGAGAACCAACTCTTGAAAAAATTTCTGAAGTAAAAGGATTGCTGTCTTGAAAAATTAAGGATTTTACTTTACTGCTTAAAAAATCCGGATAAGCTGTGTGAATTGCATTAATATCCCATATCATCCCGTCAATATACATCGGGACTTTTGGGAGTTTTCCTTCTCTCATTGCCTCCTCAACTCTTAAAATAGTTTCCTGGGCATGACCTAAACCAAGTTCTGGTATCAAAACTTTCCCTTTTTTTTCAATTGCTTCTCTAACCATCTGCAAAAACTTTTCTTCAGTTTCTGCTCTTGGAGGGAGCACATCATACTTTGAACCATAAGTAGATTCTGTAATCACAGTTTCAACTCTTGGAAAACTATTAATCGCTGGATCCAAAAGCCGTGTTCTTGCATATTTATAATCTCCTGTGTAAAGCAGATTATGCGCCCCGTTTCCAATGTTCAAATGCACTAATGCACTTCCAAGCACATGACCTGCATTGTAAAAAGTAAGCCGGACATCTGGCGTTATATCTGTCACCTCATTATAATTTAAACACACGCTGTGCTTGACCATTTCTTTAATGTCTTTTGAATCAAACAATGGTTGGGCTGCTTGTTTGTAGGCAACACCAATAAAATCCAAAGAAAGCAGAGCAGCAATATCTCTTGTCGGCGTAGTCATGTATACTGGTCCTTTGTAACCCATTTTATATAAGTAAGGAAGTAATCCAACATGGTCTAAATGTGCGTGGCTTATGATAACTGCATCTAATTGTGAAATATCAAATTCCAGGACGTTAAAATAAGGGAATTTATCTGCTCCACGAGAGGCGACATCAACCCCGCAGTCAAGGAGGATTTTAGAGTTTGGGGTTTGTAAAAGAAGACAGCTTCTTCCAACCTGTCTTGCCCCGCCTAAAAAACTAATCCTCGCCCATTCATTTGTTTTTTCAGGATTCCATTCTTTGTAAATTTTCTTCCCAATTGAATTTAAAAATTTTCTCCGATAATTATTATTTGCGTAAAGTACTTCTCTGATATTTTCAGTAATCTTGCTTTTTATTGCAGGAGACCTCTGAATCTGAGGAGTCCACAAAGTTGTTTTTCTTATTTCTTCAAGAATAGAACCTTGTTTTCCTATAACTAATCCTGGTTTTTTTGCTTCTATCACAACAATGCTTCTTTGAACATCAAAAATTATGTTTGTTATTTCTGCTTCTGCAGGAACAATTCTTTTTATTTCTGCTTCTATTTTTTCCTGCCCTGGAAGAATCTTCTGGTCTGTCCGAAGTTCAATTCTTTTTTTTATCTGACTAACTATCTCTTTTATTTTTCCTTCTCCTTCTTTGAAAAACTTTTCATTATCAGTATAAAGAACTATGTTTGCTCCTTCAAACCTTGCTTCAGTTATATATCCTCTAAGCTGTTCTGTTATTTTTTTTAAAATATCCATTTTATATTCACCTCAAAATTATTAGATTTATAATTAAATTATTGGTCTTTGTATTCTGGTTTTATCTCTTGACTCACAACTTTTTTAATTCCTTCTTTTGTTATTTCAAATATATCAATACCATATCCAGAATAAACATCTCTTTGAGTTGAAGATTTTAAAGCTTCTTTTGCAAGTTCAACGCATTCTTTAGTTGACAGGTCTTTTTTGTATTGTCTTTCTAAAAGTCCAAGAACAAAGGTATCTCCACTCCCAGATGCCCCATAATCTTCTATTTCTTCAATTGTCCCATCTGGGCTAATCATGAATAACCCTGTTGAACCATCTTCGTTAAAACCTGCTAAAAGACTTCCAACAACCGCGGGAATCATAGAAGGTTGTCTTATTCCAGAATAAGATATTGACGCTAAAAGATTTGCAGATTGTTTTAAAGTGGGTCTTGATTTTGAGCGGAGTTCTTTTAATTTTAGCTCTGATGATAGATATTTTTTGAATCTTAAGGCATCAGAGGCATTTCCTGCAATTGACATTACAAGGTAATCATTTATTTGTGTCACCTTCGGGAAATTTTTGCTCCCAACAAGATGTTGTCCCCTTGTCATTTGCCGGTCAGCAGCCATCACAACTCCGTCTTTGCAGACAATTCCTAAAATTGTTGTGCCTGTTTTCAAAATTGAATTTTTTAATTCAGCATCCATTTTATATTTAGAATAATCTAATTAATTTATTAGAACTTTATAGAAATATTGAGAAAATGGGTTATTTAAATGTTTCGAATTAAATTTTCCACTTTCCATTCTCCTGAACAATTTTTCCATCGAGAATTATTTTTGCCTTGCTCATGTCTTTTACAATATCCCAATGAATTGCAGAGTCGTTTCCTCCGCCATTTTCTTTGTAAGCATCTCCTAATGCCAAATGAATTGTCCCACCAATCTTTTCGTCAAATAAAAGATTTTTTGTGAATTTATTTATCTTTGGATTGCATCCTATTCCAAACTCTCCAACATACGAAGCGTTTTCATCTGTTGCTAACATTTCTTTTAAGAAATCCTCATTTTTTGAAGCTGTTGATTCTATAACTTTTCCGTTCTCAAACCTTAAGAAAATATCTGTTACTTCTTTTCCTACCTCAATTGCAGGATAATCAAATTTAATCCACCCCTCTAAAGTTTTTCTAACTGGTGCCATGAAAACCTCCCCACCTGGCATATTTTCTTTACCTTTATCTGCAACTGCATTTTTTCCAGAGATTGAAAATTTTAAGTCAATACCTTTCCCAATTAAATGGACTTTTTTCCCCTTTGCAAATTTGTTTTTTATTTTATCAATTTGTTCCCCCAATTTTTTCCAATTCTGAATACACGCCTGATAAACAAAATTTTCATATTCAGTCAAAGACATCTCAGCTTCTTGAGCAAATGCATGAACAGGATAAGCAATTGTGCATCTTCGGATTTTATCTTTCTCGTTACAAATATAATTAGAAATCGGGTGAACAATCTTTTGTCTTTCAGTAATCTTCTTTGAATTAGCGCTTGTTAGTTCTCTGGTATTTGTAACTGTATAGACTCCGATATACTTATCTGCTTTTTTTACTGTTTCCATCCATTCATCAGGAAATCTTTCAATCTGCTCTTTTGTTGCATACTTGTAAAAAAAATCAGAAACATCTGGCAACCCTATTCTTACAAAGGGGTGGGCTTTTTGCAGGATTATTTCTTTGTAAAGTTCTATAAGAAAAGGTATTGCTTCAGTACCCCCGGAGATTATAACTTTTTCTCCTGGTTTTACAAATACAGAATATCTTACCGCAATCTGTGCTAATTTTCGCGTTCTTAAATCAACTGGCATTTGAAATAATTTTTTGTTTATTTAGAAATCTTAAGGCGATTCCAAACCATCACCTCACAGAAAAGCAATAAATAAGATGTTTATAAATTTATCCATCAAAATTTTTTATATTTATTTTCATTGTGTCTAAAGATTTTTAAGTTAGCTCTCTTATATATTTTATGGGATTATTTGATTTTTTTAGGAAAAGAAAAGAAAAGAAGATTAAAGAATCAGAAATAGAGCTGGAAAAAATTGCTTTTTCTGAGATTGGAAACTGGATTGAAAACAAAATAAAAGAAAGTGAAATTAAAGAAAAGGAAGTTTTTGTTTTGATTCAGGAGAAAATTAATGTTTTTGTTGAAGAACTTAGGGAAAAAATAAATGTTGTTGAGGGTGTTGATGTTGAGTTAAAAAAAGTTGAAGGCAAGATTAAGTTTGTTGTAAATGAAGGCAGGAAAAAATACATTGAATCTTTAGATGGTTTTATAGTGAAATTAGAGAACTTGGAAAGAGAAAAACTTGGAAAATTTATTGAGAGCATAAACAAGATTTTTTCAGATTTTAATAAAAGTTCGCACATGAGTTATGAAAGAGCTACGATTTTGATTGGAAAAGAAATGGCAGGTATAAAAGAATGTCTGAAAGTTTTTTCCAGAGATTTGATAAAAGTATTTGGTGAAAATAAAGAGCTTGTTGATTTGTCCAGGATAGTTTTTTTTATTAAATTAAAATTAAACCAAATTATTGAGGCTAATAGGATTCTCGAAAAAATTGATGAAACAATAGTTTCTTTAGATAAAAAGATTACCGAGGAAAAACAGGAAAATAAAAGAATTCTTGAGGATATTAAAAAAATCATGGAAAGCGAGGAGCATATAAAAAATTTGGAAAGGCAGAAAAAGATTAAGTTATTTGAAGAGGAATTAGAAAAAGAGCTTCTTGGTTTAAAACAGCTTATTGATTTTAAAGCACTGGCTAATTTTTTTCATATTTTCAGAGAACAAATGGATCTTGTAAAAGCTCATAAAGAGGATTTTCAGACGAGATTTAGAAAAGATGATGGAGAGAGTATTTTGGGTTTGCTTAATGAAGCCAGATTAAACAACGAAAATATTTCTGACAAAATAAGACAAATTAATAATAAGAAAGAAGAGATAACCAAAAATAAACAAGAGATTAAAAAAGATGAAACACAAGAATTATATTCTGAAACAACAAAGACAATTCTGGAGATTGGAAATTTGAATAATGAAAAAGACAGAGAAGAGAAAAGAAGAGAAAAGTTAAAAGCAAGCAGAGAAGAAATTATAGAAGTGATTAAAGAGGAGTTGGGAAAGGTGAATGTAGAGATTGAGGATTAGGAAGTTCAGCTTTCCATTACACTGACACCATTTTCTTTCTTAAATCTGATAACGTTTTCAACAAAACTTTCTATTTTTTGTTCATGGCTTACAATAATTAATTGACTAACATTCAACTCCTGTAAAACATCCCGCATTTTGTCCAGTTGCTGGCTGGAAAAACCATCTGTTGGCTCGTCTAAAATAACAAGGTCTCTTGTTTTTATTTTACTTAAAAGAGAATTAATTACCTGATTAAGTGAAAGTCTGTAAGCCAGAGCAATTGCTGTTCTTTCTCCGCCAGAGAGATACATATAATCTATTTCATAATCTTGATGCTCTATTATTGGAGTGAAGTCATCGCTAAGCCGAACATCAAATGAATCTGAAACAAGCATACTAAACCATTCTGCAAACAACTGGGAAAATTCTGATTTGAGTTTAATCATGACATTTTTTTCAATAAAAGAAACAACAGGAGAGAATTTTTTAGAAAGCCAATTTTCAAGTTCAGTAAGATAATTTAACTTTTCTTTAATTTCTTCTGATTTTTTTATTTGCTCTTTTAATTCTTTTATCTGGATAGAAAACATATCAATTTCTTTTCTCAATTCCGCAACTTTTATTTCAGAGCTTCTCTCTTCATTTAAAACTTCTGTAAGTTCTTTTTGCTTTGATTCAAAAAGATTATCAAACTTGCTTAATTCAAAAACAGATGTCCTTAGAGTTTCAATATGCCTTTGCAAAATCTCACTATCTTTTACAAATAAAATATTTGATTTTTCAATTTCTCTAAATCTGACTTGTTTTTCATTTATTCCCTGTAACTTAACTTTTAAAATCCTTAAATCAGTTATTTCTTTTTCTTTAGTGTAAATTTCTAAATCTGTTTTTTGAATTTTTTTAGAAATTTGTTGTTTTTCTTCCTGTAAAAATTCTAATTTTTTTGTGTTGTCTGAAAAGTCTGAATGTAATTTGTTCAAAACATTAGCCCTGTAAAGTGCATCAACATTTTGTAAACAGGTAGGGCAAATTTCCAAATTAGAAATCTTTTGCTCTAACTTTTTAGACTCGTCATTTTTAGAATTAATAGATGCTATCTGCGAATTAATCTCAAGGCAATGAGCATCAAGTTTTTTCTTTTCTTTTTTATCAAATATTATTCCTTGTTCAAGCTGAGGAATTTTTGACTCCTCAAAAGATAATTCATTTAATTTAATTATTTGCTCTTTTAATTCTCTCATCAGCTTTTCATTATTAGAAATAGTTTCTCTTTTATTTGAAATCATTATTTTTGTTTTTTCAATTTCCTGTTGAAGTTTATTTTTTTCCTGTATTTTTTGAGAAATATCTTCTTGTTCTTCCTGAATCTTTTTTCTGTTTTCTGTTTTCAAAAAAAGCTGCTTCTCAGTCAAAATAAGATTATTATATTTTATTTCAAGTTCGTTTTCTTTTGATATTACATCTACTTTGTCCTGCTCGAGGTTTGCAGTAAGTCCTTCTTTCATTTTTTTTTCTTCTCTTATTTTTGAAATTACTACTGAGGTATTTTCCAGAATTTTCTTGTATTTATCAATTCCAAAAACATGCCTTAATGTATTTGTTCTTGTTTCTGAGTCCTGCAAAATAATTTGTTTCATTTCTTCCTGAGGAGTGTAAACTGTAAATTTATAGAGGATGTTTTGTTTTTTTGAAAATTCTTTTGGATAATTCAACAGTTCAAGAATCTGATTTTTTAATTCCATAACAGAAGTTTCTTTTTTCTCTCCATTAATTGTTATTGAGCAATAATCCTGAGAAATTGTTTTTCCTTTCTTTAAAGTTCTTTCAACTGTGATTTCTTTGTCATCAATTCCAAATTCCATTATAACTCCTCCTTGTTCCTCCCCGTTTCTTAACAAAGCAGAACCTCTTTGTCCTGGTTGCAATCCAAATAATGCAAATTCTATTCCTAAAAGAATTGAAGTTTTTCCAGAACCAATATCTCCTGACAACAAAGTAGAACCTTTGGGAAATTCTATTTCCTGCTGTTTATAGCTTCTTATATTATTCAGAGTTATTTTTTTGAGCAACATGATTATCAAAATAATGATTTATATTTAAAGATAATTATGATAGAAGTATATGGAATTAGTTGAGATGGAGTGAAATAAAATTCTTAAACCTTCAAACTAATAACCTTGCTAATACCATCATGCATGCTTATCCCATAAAGATTTGTGGCATTTGTAATTATTTCGTCGTTGTGAGTTATTACAATGTACTGTCCTTTTTGCATATATTTTGTTAATAATCCCGCAAGCCGTTCAGAGTTTCTTTTGTCCAGAGCCGCGTCAATTTCATCAAGCATATAAAAATGATATGGCTTTAATTCCTGAATTGCAAAAATTAATGAAAGTGCCACAAGAGTCTGCTCCCCTCCTGAAAGTGATTTCACATCAAAATATTTCCCGTGCCCGGTCTTTACTACAATATTAACTCCTTCTTCAAAAGGATTTTTCCTGTTTTCAAGTTCCAATGAAACTTTTCCTTTAGTGCTTAACTGGGCAAAGTTTCTTGAGAAAATCTCGTTCAAAGCATTTAATGTTTGGAGAAATGCTTTTTTCTTTCTAATATCAATCTCATGAATTATCCTAAGAACCTTATGCTTTTCGTTTTCAATAATTTCTACTTTTTCTTTTATTGTATCATATTCTTTTTTTATAGAATCATAAACTTCCAAAGAACGCAGATTAACCGAACCAATATTCATGAGAATTTCTTTTGTCTTGTTTAACTTAACAAGAAGAGATTCTTTTGTTGCCCGGATTATTTCAATATCATTAAACTCAAGCATCTCCATTTCAAGATTTTCAACCTCTGCATCAACTCT
This sequence comes from Nanobdellota archaeon, assembly GCA_030611805.1. Classification (GTDB taxonomy): domain Archaea; phylum Nanobdellota; class Nanobdellia; order Pacearchaeales; family GW2011-AR1; genus JAUWPB01. The sequence goes on from JAUWPB010000016.1 coordinate 14,665, forward strand.
GGCTTTTTCAATTTTAAAATTGTTTATTTCCTGTTCAATATTATGAGAGGTATTTTGATTTGCTAAATGGTCAGATTCGCATTTCCTAATTTTTCCCTGAAATGCATCTCTTTCTAAAATTAATTTCTGAAACTTTTTGCTCAATTCTTCCTCTTGTTCCTTTTTCTCTTCAAGAAGTTTTTCTTTTTCATTTAGGTTTTTTTTAAGTTCTACAAACTCTTCATACATGTCTTCTCCATCTCTTAAAATTTGCTTTAAAGAAATTCTTGAACGCTCAAATTCCCTTTGCTTGAAAGAAATTTCCGAATTAACATTTTCTTTGGTTCTTGAAGAAATTTCCTGAACTTCTACTTTAACTATTTCATATTTCTGCTCAATATTTGAATTCTTATCAAAATTTAATGCAAGACTTTTTTTCCTTTTTTCTAATTCTAAAAGTTCATATTTTGTTTTTTCTATTTTTTCCTGAAGTGATTTTATCTGTTCTTTTTTTTCATTAATATTTGAAAGCTTAATTAAATCAGATGCCCTTTTTGAAACTTCGGTTTTAATTTGTTCTGTATCTTGTTTTAGGATTTGCTTTTTTTTGTATATTTCCCCAAGTTCCCTGTCTGAATTTGATATTTCTTTTTTTAAGAAATCCATTCTTGAAGAGGACTCATTATTTATTGAATTTATATGCCCTTCTGTTATCTGGTTTTTGCAAAGCGGGCAAACATCCATTTTAGAAATCTTTTCCATTAATTTATTTTGTCTGTCAATATCCTTCTCATTATTATAAGAAATTTTCTCAAGTTCTATTTCTCTTTTATTGATGTGCTCCAAAAGCTCTTCTTTTTCTGTCAAAGAAAATTTCAACTCATTTAATTTTTCGGTGCTTGATTTTCTGTCAAATAATTCTATTGACAATATTTTAATTTGTTTTAACAAAAAATCAGATTCATTCATGTAATTTTGAAAAACAGAATTTTTGTCATGGAATCTTTCTTTAATTGATTTCAATTCAGATTTAACTATGTAAAACTTTTTTCTTTGCTCTTCTAATTTTTCTAATTCTTGTTTTTTTATTTTCAGCTCTTTTTCTTTTGTCGTTGTAGTCGGGGATTCTTTTTTAAGTTCCTTGATTGAAAGTTCATTATTTCTTATTATCTCCTGAAGTTCTTGTTTTTGTTTTGAAATTTTAGAAAGTTTGGCTTCGTAATTTTCACATTTCACATTCATTCCGGCAAGGTCTGCCCTTATGTTCGCTATTTCCTGATTAAGTTTTTCCTGTTCTAATCCTGTTGATTTTTGTATTGTTGAATTTATAGAATTAATTCTGGATTCAAAATTACTGATGGTTGATTTAATCTTTACAATTATTTTTTTTATTTTTTCTGTTTCTTTATTTTTTCTGGAAATCTCAAAATCCACATGTTCTCTTTCTTTTTTCTTCTTTTTTAAATCATGATAAATTATGCTTGCTTTATATTTTTTAGAATCTTTTTCAAGTTTTTTAAATCTCAATGCCTGCTGTCTTTCTTTTTCTAAGTTATTCATGTAAGATGTCCTTTCTTTTAAAATTGCAAGAACTTCTTTTAATTTTTCGTCTGTTTTGTTTAATTCTTTTAAGGATTTTTCTTTTCTTGATTCGTAAACTGAAATGCCTGAAACTTCTTCAATTATTTTTCTTCTTTCTTCAGTGTGCATATTTGCGAAGTTTTGAATCTCTCCCTGCAGGATTATATTAAATCCATTAGGGTCTATTCCTGCCTGGGCGAGCAGGGTCAAAACCTCCTGCCGTGTTCGTGTTTGATTGTTGATTTTGTAAATGCTTTGCCCATTTCTTCTGACGATTCTTTTAATTGAAATATCTTTTTTGTCTATTGAAAATGTGTTGTCAGAATTATCAAATATTATTTCAACCATTGCTTCTTTTGAAGGAGATGCGGATTTAGTGCCGAGAAAAATCAGGTTTCTTGCTTTTGCAGCCCTCATTGATTTTATACTTAATCTTCCCAGGACAAAACACAAAGCATCTGAAACATTGCTTTTTCCAGAACCATTAGCACCTAATATGACATTTATTCCTCGTGTAAAAGGTATTTCTGTTTTTTTCGGGAAACTTTTGAAACCATGCATAATCAGTTTTTTTATATGAGCCATAATAAGAAAAATGAATAAGTGTTTTTAAAAGTTGTTTATTGAAAATATTCAAGAATCTCTTTAGACCATGTAGTTACTCTGTTTCCACAAAAACTTAAAGCATCTTTTTTTGAAACCCATTTCAAATCTTCTAAGTCATCTTTAGGAACAGCATCATCTGTATCAGAAAAACATTCATACCAACGAGCTTCTTTTTTGCTTGAGGGGGTTATAGAAGAGCCGATATATTTATCAACCCTAATTTCTAATCCTGTTTCTTCCTTCATTCCTCTAATTAATGCTTCTTCATCAGATTCTCCTTGTTGAATAGTCTCTCCTGGAATGTGCCATTTTCCACTAAGGAATTTTACAGAACTAGATTTTTTCTTTCCTATTAAAATTTTGCCCTGATAATTTATTATTGCAACTACAGCCATTTTCAAAACCCACACAACTTCCTCTGCCCTATTTTTTCATAAGCTTTTTTCCATGTTATCCATGTCTTTCTGAAAATTCCTGTGTCTTTATGTTTACGCGCGTGTTTGGCTAGAAACCTAATTGTGGCTGGGTCAGAAGTATATCCAGAACCAATCTCGTCTCCGTATCTTTTTTTAAGCTTGGTCATTTCTTTTTCTCTCTCACATTTCGCCAAAACCGAAGCTGCTGAAACAGAAACATGATTCTTGTCTGCTTTATGTTCACAAGAGATTTCTAAATTTGAAAGATTTTTTATTTTAGTTTTTAGGAAGTCCTGCCATTTGATTATGCTTGGTGAAGGGCAATCAACAACAACTTTTATTTTGTTGTAACCTTTATTTATTCTATTTATAATCTCTGCACAAGCCAGCGCCTCAAGTTCATTTAGTTTTGTGCCCTCGCTGTTTTTACCATCAATTTCTTTTGGATGAATAATAATTATCTCAAAAGTCTCGGCTTCATCCTTAATTAGATTTGCCAAAAATTCCCTTCTTTTTTGAGTCAATTGTTTGCTGTCTTTAACTCCTAATTTTTTTAGTTTCGCCTCTTTTTCTTTATCAATTAAACACCCTGCTAAAATCATTGGTCCAATAACTGGACCTCTTCCTGCATCATCAATTCCTAAGGTTAACATAGAATCTTGAAATTCATAACCTTTATAAATTTAATTTTTGTGGAGTTGTTATAGCAGGGTGGAGCAGTCTGGAGTGCTCGTCGGGCCCATAAGCAAATCCGTAGGATTTTCATTCCTACGCTATCGCATAGGAAACCCGGAGGTCGCGTGGTTCAAATCCCGCCCCTGCTATTTTTCAGATATCCTTAAACAAAATGAACTGCCCGCATTGTAATAAAGAATTAATTATTCAAATAGCAAACAAAATTAATTGTAAAGGTTGAAGGATACTTACAGCTATGACTTCTATTGTAACAGTCCAATGTGAAAAATGCAAACATGTTTTTCAAGTTCCTGTCCAGAGCAAGAGTTTTTTAAGTGTTAAAAAAAATAATTAACTGTTGATTTAACATATATTTTAAACCCCAATAAAGTTTTTATATTTAAATCTCACTCAACAAGATATGGGAATAAATTTAGATAGCTTATTTACAAAAATAAAAGTGGGAATATTTGCGACAGCGTTCTTTTTCACGACGTCGTTTCCTGCATTAGCGCAAGAAATTGCTCTGAAAACCCCTCATAAAACAACTCAAAAACAAAAAATAAATTTTGATGTTTATACAAAGTTGGGAACAATACATTTGAAAGAAAATGGAATTTCAGAAGGGCATAAATCTCTTACTGGACTTGGAGTGAATTTAAATTATGGGGATAAATTAAAAACAACACTTAATGGTGAAATGTGGATTATGGGAGAACCTCTGGACGAAGATACTGAAATCCCTAAAAAAGGTTATCACCTTGGAATAAAATCCAAATATAGATTAGGCAAAAAGAATAGAACTTTGTTCTCCCCATTTGTAAAAGTAGATTATAATAAATGGAAAAGAGATTCTTCAAAATGTCCAGATGGTTTCAGGAGTCTTGAGTTTATAACAGGGAATGTTGGGATAGAAGCAGAGCGAGGAATGTTTCATGCTAAAGTTGGAGGGTTACTGCCTTTATGGTCTGAAACAGATAAAGCCGCAAAACCAAAAGGAAAACTAGGCATTGATGCTTCTGTCGGGATAATATATAAAGATTTTTTCTTAAATGCTTTTTATAATCAAACTAGTTTTAAATCTGATTTAGGACAACCTGAAATTACTTTGAACTTATATGGAGCAATGTTAGGTTATAAATTTTAAATATTAAGTAGCCATCGCATAATTGTATTTAACCAGATTGTTAAGAAAGATTCAGTGGTTAGATAAATTAAACAAAATACAAAGATTTAAATTCTTGAAATTATCTATTGCTTTATGCCGAGATGGCGGAGTGGTTAACGCACTAGATTGCTAATCTAGACCTTTCGGGGTGCGCAGGTTTCCCAAGGGATACCGCCTCACTTTGTTCCCGGCACGAGAACCTCTAACGAGGTGACCTCTACGAGGCCTTGATTCCTGCCAATATTTTTTTAATAGTAATTCTTATAAATCAAATAAATATTAGAATTATATGCCTCGATCGCATAATGGTATTGCACCGGCTTGCTAAGCCGGATCCTTCGGGATGCGCAGGTTCGATTCCTGCTCGAGGCGTTTTATAGAAAGTTTTAAATAAAATTTATTCTTAAATAATTGATGGCAATAAATAGTTTTTTTGGAAAGTCAGATTCAGATTTATTTGGAGGATTATTTGAAGTTATTGGAGGTTTTTTGATTTCTATCGGAATCTTAAAATTTATAGAAACATTAGAATTAAAAGTATTAAATGTTCCATTTATCATTGGCGGACTCGGATATTTATTCTTTAGTTTAGGTTTTTACATAAAAACAAGAAACAAAGGAGAAACTTTTAGAGTATGTCTTTATTTAGCACTTGTTTTAGGACTTATAACATTTTTATGGGGGCTAATACAAATTAATTTATAATCACTAAAGAAAATAAATTTAAAGAGAAAGGTTACCATATTCAGATAAATTTATAATAATTCCTTGGTTAATTATTTAATGAAAATAAAAACTTTTTTCAGCCTGATTAGTATTTTAGTTATCTTAATTCTTTTTGTAATTGTATCTTATTTTACTCAGGAAAACCTGCCTTATCTTCAGAGTTTGATTTCAAATACTTTTCTTGGAATGGGGGTTTATTTTTTGATAATTATTTTAGAAGTTGTTTTAGCCCCAATAACAGTAATTCCTCTTATCCCTCTGGCTTCTGGGCTTTTTGGGTGGGTTGTAGCAGGAGCATTGACTTTAATAGGATGGACTGCTGGTTCTTTAATTGCTTTTTTTATTGCAAGAAAAGGAGGAGTTCCTTTGATTGAAAGATTTGTCCCTTTAAAAAAAATACAAAAACTAGAAAAATTAATTCTTGAAGACCACTTGTTTATTGGAATAATTTTACTTAGGATTTTAATTCCAATTGATGTAATGAGTTATGCAATCGGGCTTTTTAGTCGCGTTGACTGGAAAAAATATACTTTAGCTTCATTTATAGGATTTGTCCCTCTTTCATTCTTTTTAGCATATTCTGGTTCATTGCCGGTTTATTATCAATTAATAGGTTTTTTATTTGTGGGAATTTTAATTTTTTTAGTATTAATGATATTTGTTAAGAAAATTATGAAAAAATTTGGAGCAATTAATTTAAGGGATTTTTGGAAGAAGTTTGATTGAATTTTGATTTAAAATGATTGGAACGAAATATGAAAAAACTGTAGAAAGATTAAAAGAAAAAATTAAAAATAATCTTATAAGAGTTATTGAAAGAAAAGCTTTTAATTCTAAATTTAAAAGTAATTTTGCATGTTATTTTTGCAGAAAAAAAATCAATGTAAAAGTAAGATTTTTGACTGACGAAAATTCAAATGGAGAGGGAGATTATTATCCAATAGATAGCAAGTGTTATGCAAAAGCAAAAGGAATGGAGGTTGTTTAATTATTTCCCAACCTCGCTTGTCTTCTTCCACCGAACATATAATTTATCCAATATATCAGTAACTTCTTTTCTCTGTTTAGAATTTCCCAGACCTTTCCAGTCAAGCAATGCAAAATCCACCTCTTCTTTTGTTTTGTCTATTGCTTCTTTAACCCATTCTTCTTTTAATGGCAAAACATACTGGGGGATGATGTGAGAAACAGCGACATTTGAATTTAATTGGATTTTATTAAAGTTCGGACAATAGTGAGGTCCTCCAATTCCAATAGCAACTTCATTATAAGGATTTTTTTTAAATTCATTGATAATATCTTTTATTGTTTTTGCTATAACAAAACCCGCTCTTCGGTCTGCCCATTCATTTTCTGTTGAACCAATTTCTATAAAAATGCACGGCTTGTCAATCAAAGGACCATGGTGAGTGCATTCTAAAGTTATCTTGTATTTTTTCAAATTATACAGTTTCGCATTAGAGTTTAATTTTTCAAAAATCTGTTTCTGAAATAGTGCAGAGGTTGGGCAAACTTTTCCGGCTTCCCCTCCAAGTTGGGAAGTTCTAAAATTGCCAGGAGCATGAATGCTCAGAGTTTTTTCTTTTTTTTCTGACTTGTGTCTTGAAGCAAAAATCACAAAATCATATTGGTTAATTTTCTCCAGATTCAAGTTCTTTGTGTAAATTATTTCATCCTCAACTAAGTAAAAATCAAAATTAGGATTGTCTGCTATAGAAGATAAAACAGGGTTTTGCCTAAACTGCGAAAGTTGAGTTGTAATATTTATTCCTGCTTTGTCAAGCTTGCTGGCAATGATTAGATATTTTTTGTACATAATTCATTAAAGAGAAATGGGTTTTAATATTTATTCATAAAAAAAATTTCTGTTAAAAACATAATCAGTAGATAATTTTTCTGTCAAACATAAAAGTCTTTTTACAATGTAGTTATAATCTCTGAAAGGCAGGATTGCCATAGTTTTTTTTGTTTTTGAATCTGTAGGAAAAAATCCCGCGATTCCTTGTTTTGGGTCTACACAAACTTCATAATGAGGAGTTTTAAGGTCTGCTTTTGCAAGTAAAAAATCAAATTCTATTACAAGGTTTCCAATTTCTTTTCTAAAATTAATTTTTTGGCTCATTATTTTAATACTTCTTTTTTATTTTTAAGGATTGTTGTTTTGTTTTATATGTTATTTTTTAGCATAATAGAAAACTTTTTAAGTACATTGTCATTATGAAGTGATAATGGAAACAAAATACCATACAACTACATTAAAAAATTTAATTCCCAAATCAAGAGAATATCCCTTAGCATTAAGAGAAGCAAAAAGTATTCTTGTAGAAGAACAACCAAACTTAATTCCTATTTATATGAATGGAGAAGACATAAATTTTTTAGAAGCAAGAGTAAAGGATGCTGTGCAACAAGAGAAAGAAGTTCTTGCGGAATATGAAAAGATGATGGCCAGAAAGGAAATTGATGATTTTAGAGGCAAAGTGGGGAATTTTGTTTATGGTATGAAGACATATGGTTTAAGTGGTATTCCAGATATGATGGTTTTAACTGACGACCTTAATTCTCCAAATCCAGCCGTAACAAAACCCAATAATCCAGATTTTAGTTTTGAAATAAAACCAAAAGATTTTAGATTAGGATTAACCGGGAGATTACTTGAAGATGAAAATGGTCAGAGGCATGATGAAGATCTTTATATTGGTCTTGATATTTATGATGCATTTAATTTTGCTAAAAGTATAAGCCCAAAAAGAGTTTTTGCATTAACAGAGGATGATAAAGAAATACTTGTTTATGAACGAGATAAATATAATATTGGAAAAATAGAAGAATTAGATATTCAAAGAGAGAAAAAACATTTTGTTATGAGTGAAGATAGGAGAAAAAAATGGATATGCAAGACAGAAGTTCTCCCCACAGGAGGACTTAAAGTAATATCTAGTGATTTTTATGACAGAATAAAGAATTATGAACAAGGAACTTTTATATTTGGACATAATTACAACAGTATAAAAGAATTTCTAAATGCGGCTTTGGTGAAACCATTATAAAATAAGGTAGCCACCTTATTCTAACTAAAAAACGAGGTGGCTAAAATGAAAGAGATATCTGAACTTAAAACATTTTTGGTTTCAGCCAAAAAATTAATAAATAAAATTCCGAAGTTTAA
>JAUWPB010000026.1 GCA_030611805.1 Nanobdellota archaeon
GACTGGCGGAGTTTGGGTTGTTATTACTAATGTTATTGAAACTGGTTCTGAAAATGTTGAAACAAGCAGTTCCCGTCTTTTTCAAAAATGTTCTGATTTAGGATATGAAAAAATGTTTGAAGGATTGAATTGTGATGGAGAAATACTCTATGCCGGAGGAGAAAAATGTTGCACCGGGGATGCAAAAAGTGATAAGGAAATTATTGAAAGTCTTGGAGCAGTTTCATGGTGGAGGTTTGAAGGCAATGCTTTGGATGAAATTGGGGGGAATGATGGAAGTTTAGAAGGAGGGGTTGACTGCAGTGTTGAGGGTAAATATGGACAGGCTTGTGAGTTTGATGGAGTGGATGATTATGTTGATTGCGGGGATGATGATAGTTTAGATTTTGGAACAGATAGTTTTAGTGTTGGAGCTTGGTATTCGACTCTCTTTGAAGAACCTGGAGGAAATCCCCACGCATTTTCAGGCAGGATAAGATATAGTGCGACTGCGGAACTTAGATATGGGTGGTTTCTTACACTTAGGACTTCAAATGCGGCCAACCACTTAGTTTGGGAAATGGCTGATGGAAGTAATTATATGTATTCGTCTCTCGCACCAGCACCAACTATACAAATAAATGATGGAGGTTGGCACTATATCCTATTGATAGTTGATAGGCAAAATGGTGAAGTGAGAGGATTCTTAGATTCTCAACCAGCTGGAACCCTTGATATATCAAGCATCTCAGGTAGTATAAGTTATCCTAATGTAAAACAATATATTGGACGTGGGGGATGGGGTTGGGGAGGAGGAGGAATGTTCAACGGCACAATAGATGAACCAATGATTTTCAACAGAAGTTTATCTGAAGATGAAATTAAAACATTGTATGAGTTGGATTTGAGTTAATTTTTTCCTTATGTTAAACCACAAAAATCTTTAAAACCTTGATTCTCCAAAGAATAAAATGGAAATCCTCCCAATAATTTATTTAGGATATATGTTTGTGTCAATTTATTTTCTTTCTTTATTTTTATCATTATATAAAAAAAACAGGGAAGAACTATTTAATTACCCTAAAACTAATAAAAAATATTCTATATCTGTTTTGGTCCCTGCTTTTAATGAAGAGAATACAATTAAAGACACAATTAAGGCAATTTTTTCTTCTGGTTATCCAATAAAAGAATTAATAGTTTTAAATGACGGTTCTACAGACAGGACGAGAAAAATAGTTGAAAGTTTATTGAAAAAATATAAGAAATTAAAATTAGTAAATAAAAAAAATTCTGGGAAAGCGGATTCTTTAAATTGGGGGCTTAAAATTGCAAAAGGAGAACTTATTTCAGTTGTTGACGCAGATAGTTATCCTGCCAGGAATTCTTTTGAAAAAATGGTTGGTTTTTTTGATACAAAAAATGTAGGAGCAGTAACTTGTGTTTTTATTCCAAAAAACAAGGATAAGTTTTTTGAAAAATTGCAGGAAATTGAATATAATGTAATTGCCTTTACAAGAAAACTTTTGGATTATGTTGATGCAATATATGTTACGCCAGGGCCTCTTGCATTATACAGAACATCTGCATTAAAAAAAATTAAAGGTTTTGACCCTAACAATTTAACAGAAGACATAGAAGCCACATGGCATTTGGCTTATGAAGGCTACAATCGAAGAATGTGTTTAAACACTTATGCGACAACCACTGTTCCCGATAAATTCAAACCCTGGTATAAACAAAGGAGACGATGGAACATTGGAGGATTGCAATGTATTTCAAAATACAAAAAATGTTTTTTTAAAAAAGGCATGTTAGGTTTTTTTATTCTGCCCTTTTTTATACTCCAACTTTCTTTAGGATTAGTGGGATTAAGTATTTTCGTTTATCTAATTACAACAAGAATTTTAAAAAATTATATTTTTGCACAATACTCAATTGACGCGGGAATTCCTTTACTTACTATGAATGATTTTTTTGTAACCCCGAGTTTTCTTAATTACTTAGGCATTTTCTTATTTATTGTAGGCGGATTTTTTACTCTTTTAGTTTTATTTATCATGAAACAGAAAATTTTAGGCAAACAAAACATTTTTAATATCTTGTTTTATCTGTTGTTCTATCTTGCTATATATCCTTTTATCATGATAACTGCTATTTATCATTTTTTAAGGGGGACTGGCAGGTGGAGATAAGATGAAATCACAAAAATACATTTTTTTGCAGGCACTCATAATTACTTTTATTGTTTTTAATATTGGGATATTCATGGGCTATAAACTTGAATCTTCCAGAATAGACAAAATAAACAAATGGTATTTAGAATCAGAAATGGAACTTTTAGACCAGCGAATACAGAGCGATGCATTTGAGTTTATTGGGTTGGATTGTGATGCTATGGTTAAAGAAAACATAAAATTTGCAGACAAAATTTTTGAAGAAGCTTTAGAAATAGATAAATATGAAAAAGCAAACAGAATCAATCAAGAAATAATTGCACAACACAAAAGATATGATCTTTTGAGGACTTTGTTCTGGATTAATAGCATGAAAATAAAAGAAAAATGCAATTCAAATTATCACAATATAGTTTATTTTTACAAGTATAACCACCCTTCAATTGAACAAAAAGCGAAACAAAAATTTTTCTCTAATTTATTATTTCAAATAAAACAAGAAAAAGGCGATAAAGTTATGTTGATTCCAATAGCAGCAGATAATGACATTTCTTCAATTAATTTGCTCTTAAAAAAGTATGAAATAACAGAATTACCGGTTATTTTAATTGATGAGAAAATAAAGATAACTGATATTGAAAGTATGGATGATATTGAAAAATATTTGAATTAACCATATCTTCTACCACAATAATCTTAAAAAACACTTATCTCCCTATTTTTTAATGGAATGTTTTAAATGCGGGGTTTCTGGAGATAGGGCATTGCTTTTTAATGCAATCTCTGAAAAAGGAATTGAAAAAATTTGCAGAAAATGTTCTTTTGAAGAGGAGATTCCAATCATAAAAAAATTTGATTTTAATCATGCAAAACCTGAAATTAGACCAACAGTTCGCCAAAGACTTTCAAATATGTCTGGGGTTGAAATGAAAAGCAACAAAACTTTTCAAAATAAACTTTCAAACAAACAAGATTCTAATCTAAGAGAAATTGCAAATAAAAATTTTGAATCTAAAATTAGAAAGGAAGCAAAACCAAGAAATGATTTAGTCAATAATTTTCACTGGGTTATTATGAGAGTGCGGAGGTCAAAAAAAATAACCCAAAAGCAACTTGCTGAAGCGATTGAAGAGCCCGAAGCAGCAATTAACATGGCTGAACAAGGTATTCTCCCTGAAGGCTACAAACTTGTTAACAAACTTGAAAATTATTTAGGAATTAAAATTGTAAAAGGAAAAGTGTTTGATGTAAAACAAGAAATTGCTAATTCACTTGCCAAAGAAGAGAAGATTATTAAACAAGAACAATCTCAAATAATTGACTTTGATTCAGAAACAACTAAAACTTTAACAATTTCTGATTTGCAAGAAATGAAAAGAAAAAAAGAATCTGAAATTTTAGAAGGAAAAGAAGAAGGTTATATTTTCAATAAAGATATTTCTCCGGATAAAGATGATGAAGAAAAACCAGAGTTTGTGGAGAAAGAAAATTTATCTCAGGAAGAAGTTGATGATATTTTATTTGGGAGAAAAGGAAGATGACAACAAAATCTACTTATACAATTCACTATTGGCCAAGAAATAAGATTGCTGGATTTGGGGTCACTATTAAAATTTCTAATGAGTTCTTAGAATTTGCTAAAAGACAAAAGATAGATAAACAAAAATATGAAGAAATTGGTTTAGAGATAATCCAGGCTTCTGGATGGAAAAATTTAAATTACGATTTTTTTGAGAAGACAGGAGGAATTTGTAATTGGGTTGAAGGGGTTGAAAATACTGGGTTGTTGCATCATGTACGAGTTCCTGGAAATGCGGCAGGAGTGGCCCTTGAAAAAGGGTTAGATGGATGGGCGTATTACCCTCATAATATGGATAATATTTCGCAAGCATCAGCTGTTTTAGGGATAATGTCTCATTACTTAGATAATATAGAATCAAGAATGCCTAAAGATGAAGAATAATAACATTTTATCAACACAATCTACCTATTGTATCTTCATTTCTTAAGTCTTTCAAATCTTCTGAATGTTGAACTACTTTTTTTCATTTTTCTCAATTTCCCGACGACAAAATGATTTTTGGGGTAGAAAAGTTTATAAAGGATTATATCTTTTTTTGAATATAATAATCTAAATCTGGACAGATATTAGACAAAAATTATTAATAACTTGTCAACTCTGTCTGATTTGAATTTATGAAAATGAACGCACAAAAAACTTATGGAGCAGAATCTATCAAAGTCCTTGAAGGATTAGAAGGGGTCAGAAAAAGACCAAGCATGTACATAGGTAGCACTAGCAAAGACGGTCTGCATCATTTAATTTATGAAGTGGTGGATAATTCTGTTGATGAAGCACTTGCGGGTTATTGTAATCAGATAATTGTTTCAATTAATAAAGATGGGTCTGCTACAATTGAAGATGATGGTAGAGGTATCCCGGCAGATATGCATCCAACATTAAAAATGCCCGCGGTTCAGGTGGCCCTGACAAAATTACATGCAGGAGGAAAGTTTGATAAAAAATCTTATATGATTTCCGGAGGGTTACATGGGGTTGGAATTTCTGTTGTTAATGCTTTATCTAAAAAGTTAATTGTTGAAATAAAAAGAGGGGGGAAAATATATCAACAAGAATATTCAAGAGGGTATGCTAAAACAAAGTTAAAAATTGTCGGAAAATGCGATAATGAAACTGGGACAAAAATAATATTTTGGCCTGACCCTGAAATCTTTTCTACAGTTGAATTTGATTCCAAAATATTAGAAACAAGATTTAGAGAAATAACTTTTCTGAACGCCGGGTTAAAAATTAATTTAGAAGATAAAATAAAAAACAAGAAAGAAGAATTTTTTGCTGCAGGTGGTCTGATTGAGTTTGTAAAATGGGTTAATAAGTCAAAAGAAATTATGCACAAACCAATTTATTTTAAAAGAGATGTTAAGGACATAATTATGGAAGTTGCGATTCAATATAATCAAGGGTATCAGGAAAATATTTTTGGTTTTGTAAATACAATTAATACTGTCGAGGGAGGGACCCATGTTTCTGGTTTTAAAACTGCTTTAACAAGGGTTGTCAACGATTATATAAAGAAAAAAGTTAATGTAAAAAATGGGTGTTCTCTTTTAGGAAATGATACAAGAGAAGGTTTAACAGCAATCATCAGCATAAAAATCCCCGACCCTCAATTTGAAGGACAAACAAAAACAAAACTCGGAAATTCAGATGTGAAAGGTTTTGTCGATTCAATTGTAACTTCTGCTTTGTCAGAGTTCTTTGAAGAAAATCCAAACATTGCTAAAAGAATTACAACTAAAGCTCTGGATTCTGCCAAAGCAAGACTGGCTGCCAAAAAAGCCAAGGATTTAGTGAGGAGAAAAAATGTTTTTTCATTAGGCGGTTTGCCTGGGAAGCTTGCAGATTGTTCAAACAAAAAATCCGAGAACACTGAACTTTATATTGTTGAAGGAGAAAGTGCAGGGGGTTCTGCAAAAATGGCAAGGAATAAAGAAAATCAGGCAATACTTCCTTTGAAAGGAAAGATTTTAAATGTTGAAAAAGCAAATCCTGCAAGAACACTTTCAAGCGAAGAAATAACAAATATGATAACTGCCATTGGAACTGGTGTTGGAGAGCAGTTTAATTTAGAAAAGTTAAGATATAATAAAGTAATAATTATGACTGATGCAGATGTCGATGGTGAGCATATCAAGACTTTGCTTTTAACTTTCTTTTTTAGGTTTATGCCGGAATTAATTAAAAATGGAAATATTTATGTTGCTCTTCCTCCTTTGTACAGAATCAGAAAAAGAAAAGACTATTATGTTTATTCTGACAAAGAACTTAAAAAAGTTACTGAAAAACTTGGAACAACAAATATCACACGGTTTAAAGGTTTAGGGGAAATGAGTGCAGTTCAATTATGGGATACAACTATGAATCCTAAAACAAGGAAAATCAAAAAGATTTTTATTCAAGACTCTGTTGAAGCTGACCAGGTTTTTTCAATGCTGATGGGAGATGATGTTCAGGCAAGAAAACAATTTATACAAGAAAATGCAAAGGAGGCTGAGTTAGATATTTGAAATGATAAAACTAAGAACACACCATTTATTATGTCTCCCCAGATTTTACAGCGGAGGATATAATAAACTCTTTGCAAATAATATGAAAAAGATCTGTATGCAAATAAGAAAAAATCCCGAAACCAAAATAAAAGTCATCATAGCAAAACCAGATAATCTTTGTGATAAATGCCCTCATCTGCACCACAAAAAATGTGTTCAGTTTCCAGAAATGGAAAAATGGGTGGTGGCTGAAGATAAAAAGATTGCAAAATATCTCAAGATAAAAAAGAATTCAATTCATAAAGCAAAAGATATTTTTAATCTATCAATGGAAAACATTAATCCTAAAACAATAAAAGCGATTTGTCATAAATGCCCTTGGCTTGATAATTGTCTTAAAGTAGGAATAAATAAATCATTTCAAAAAGATTTAAACAAAAACTAAAATGGCAAAGAAATCAAAACTAAAAACACCTGATTGGATTGTAGAAGGTTATGATTCAGAAGAAGAATATAACAAAGCAAAGGGAATTGAAACTGGCACCCAACCAAGTAGGTCTGAAAGAGGGTGTACCCCGAAAGATTTTAATAAAAAATCTTTACAAGGGGCAAAAAAAGGCAAAACTTTCAAGATAAGAAAATGCCCAGAGTGTGACAGCGATGAGGTAGTGGTTGTTATTGGCGGAGAAGAAGGCAAAGGAAGTAAAGGATGGCTGTGCAATAAATGTGGATGGAAAGGAGAGAATGTTAAAAAACAAGAATTAAATGAAGAAGAAATGATGAAATATCTTGATGAAAAAGATACGGCACCCAAGGGTGTACCCTCTGTAGAAGGAGATGTAAATACAGAGGGCAAGGAGACTGCATAATGGAAATTAAGAGATTAATAAAAGAATATTTTGAGAATCTAAGTAAAGGAAATTATGAGAAATTGATGGAGCTTTTTGATGGAGAAGCTGTTGTGTTTTCTCCGTTATATGGAAAGAAATTAGCTAAAGATTTTTATAAAGAACTATTAGAAGATAGTGGAAAAGAATCTAAAGTAGAATTAATCCAAGCATTTGTAAGTGCAGACAATAATAAAGGAGCAGGGAATTTCAGATATGAATGGACTCTAAAAGATAGTGCAAAATCTTCTTTTGAAGGTGTAGATTTATTTGAATTTAATGAGGATAAAAAAATAACTCAAGTTAAAATTATCTATGATACTTTTGGAACCAGAGAAGGATTTAATAAATTAAAAGAAAAGGAGATTGTATAATGGAAATTAAAAAATTAAAAGGAGCTAATATGGATATTGATTTAAAACCAAATGCAAATGTAGAGTGGGAGCAAGACAAATGTCCTTGGTCTGAGAAAGATAGAAAAGAACATAAGTGTGCAATTAAAGATGTTTCATTATGTAAATACTTTAAAGGTATAGAGTATCCTGACAAGGTACTTTGCACATATAATGAAGAAAAGGAGGTCGTATGATGGAAGACATTGAAAAAAATATTGAAGCAATTGAAGAAGAGAAAAAAGAATACTTAGTGGAGCATTCAAAAAATCCAAGTGATGACGAAGGCCAAGAAGAGGGAGAAGAATTAGAAAATGTTGATGTAGATGTTACTGAAATATCTTTAAGTGATGTTGAAATAGAAGAATGGATTACAAAGTTGAAATTGTTGCAGGCATCAAAAGAACCTATTAATTTAGAAATTGATAATGAAACTGAATTATTAATTAATTATGATAAAGATGTGGAGGTAGAAGAATGAAAATTTTTATAGGGCAAGCAGTAACAGGAGAAGATAGAGAAAAATTAAAGATGGAATGTAGTGAGATAATTAAAGTTTTAAAAGAGATGGGACATGAACCATTGTTAATTATAGATTACCCTGAAGAGGTTAGGTGTTTGCCCCAAAGAGAAAGATTGGCAAATCATTGTTTCAAAAATATTGATGAGTGTGATGCTTTTTTAGTTATTATGAGGAATGGGAAGAAAAGCGAAGGAATGTTAATGGAAATAGGACACATACTTGATACTGATAAAAAAATTATTTTAGCAATTAATAAAAATATTAGGAATACTTATTTAAGAGAAATTGCCGACCAAACAATTGAGTTTGAGGATTTTGAAGATTTAAAAAATAAATTAAAAGAAATAAAATAAATAACCCCGCCCTAAAGGGCGAGGTATCAAGGTAAAAAAAATGTTAAAACTATTGAACCCAAGGTTGAGAAGAAGTAATGTAGTGAGCAACAGCTTCAGTGGTTGTGTTGCCGACGCTTCTAAAGAATTTTCCAGGACTCCAGAAATGCCCTTTTCTAAAGTGGTTTCTCAGCC
>JAUWPB010000030.1 GCA_030611805.1 Nanobdellota archaeon
AAGTTCTCTCTAAAAGTAAATACTATATCTGGAAATCTCCATAATGAATTTCCAATAAAAATAAGTTCTATTGAGGGAGGAATTTTAGAGGGTGTAGTAGGAAGTGATGAGCAAAAAATTGTAGTTGATACAATGTCAGGAGATATCATTATCTACCACATTACAAAATAAAAAAAATATTAAGTTTTAATTATGGATGTAATTTTTCTTATGCCTTTCTTTGGAAAGTATGTGTGGTATCTTATGCCAGAAAGCAATAACAATAGATAGGAATCAGTATAGAGAATAAAAAGAAATAAAGAATAGAAACTAATAATTATTACCTATAATTACCTTCAATTTTAGATTTCATAAAAAAACATTTTCCTAAAATTTGATTCTAAAAAGACATTGCTATGTAAAAATTTTATAAAAACTTTAAAAAAACTTGACAGAATAAATTTATTTCATTATAATTCAGTATATTCTGAAAAATAAGAATTTTCTAAATACACAGATTATTATTAATGGAGGTTTAAATGGTTAAAAAAGAAACAAAGAAAAATAATAGTTACATAAAGGGTAGTAAAGGAAAATGCTGTAAAGTTGAGGCAATTACTAATATAGACGAGAGAGGACAGATGGTACTTCCTAAAAGTATAAGAGATAAAGCAAAAATTGGTGCTGGAGATAAGTTAGCTATTATGACTTATGAAAAAGATGGGAAGGTATGTTGCATTAGTCTAATAAAGGCAGAAGATCTTACAGGAATGGTAAAAGATTTATTAGGTCCTATGATGGAAGAGATAATCTTAAAATAATGAGGAAGAGTTTTTAAATGAAAATTTTTAGTAAAAAAAGCGGCAAAATGAATCTAAAAAATGACAGGATATTACGAGTAAATAGAACAAAAGCTCAGGCTAAAGAAAGTTACGACAAGATTAGTCGGTTTTACGATTGTTTTGCTGGAATATTTGAGAAAAAATACAGAAATATGGCGTTGGATCGGTTAAGTATCAAAAGAGGCGAAACCATTCTGGAAATTGGTTTTGGAACCGGGCATTGCTTAAAGCAAATAGCTAAGTCGGTAGGTGAAACCGGAAAAGCTTATGGCATTGATATTTCTTCCGGGATGTTAGAAATAACTAAGAAAAGACTTGAAAAAGCAGATCTTATTAATAGAGCCGAACTCTACTGTGGAGACGCATTAGAAATGCCTTATGAGAATAATAAATTTAATGCTGTCTTCATGAGCTTCACTCTTGAACTTTTTGATACACCAGAAATTCCGAAAGTTCTTAATGAGATCAAGAGAGTATTAAAACTAAATGGTAGACTTGGAGTTGTCGGTATGTCAAAAAATAATAGAGATTCAATATTATTGAGACTGTATGAGTGGATGCATAAAAAAATCCCAAGATATGTTGACTGTAGACCAATCTATATTGAACAATCAATAAAGGATGCAGGGTTCAAGATAGATTATAAAGAGAAAATGAAAGCATTCGGATTACCAGGGGAGATTGTTATTGGTTTAAACATATCTTAAACTACACTTCATATAAATCACAAAATACATATAAATAATATAAATAAATAAAAAATAAAAGACAATAAATAATTTTAAAAAGGGTTAAAAATGAAAGATAAGGAAATAAAGAGAGTTGTAAAAGAAGCTTATACCAAAATTGCGAAACAGGATAATTCCTGTTGTGGGTCTGCAAATTCATGCTATGGAAACACTGATTTAGAGCAAGATATTAGTAAGAAGATAGGTTACACCAAAGAAGAACTTAGTACAGTTCCTGAAGTGGCAAATTTAGGTCTCGGTTGCGGAAATCCAGTTGCTCTCGCTTCTTTGAAAGAAGGAGAAACTGTTCTTGATCTTGGTTCAGGTGCAGGGTTAGATTGCTTTCTTGCTTCAAGTAAAGTTGGAGAAAAAGGTAGAGTTATTGGAGTTGATATGACAAAAGAGATGATTAAAAAGGCAAAAGAAAATGCTGAGAAAGGGAACTATAAAAATGTAGAGTTCAGACTTGGAGAGATTGAAAAATTACCAATTGCTGATAATACCATTGATGTTGTCATTTCAAACTGTGTAATTAATCTCTCACCCAATAAAAGAAGAGTGTTTAAGGAAATCTTTAGAGTTTTAAAACCAGGAGGGAGAATAGCAATTTCTGATATTGCTATTCTCAAGAAACTTCCTGAGAAAATTAAGGAAAGTATTGATGCTTATGTAGGTTGTGTTGCAGGAGCTATACTAATTGACAAATACAGAAGGATTGTTGAAATCTCTGGGTTGAAAGATATAGTAATTACAGTCAAGAACTCATCTGCCTGCATCAATGATGACACAAAAGACCCAATAGGTAGAGATATTCTAAATCGTTTGGGTGATAATGAATCCCTTGAAGGGTATGTGGCTAGTATTCATATAGAGGGACGGAAAGGAGAACAATAAGTAGCTATATTTCCCCGTTTTTCTCCATAAGAATTGTCCACCAGTCTATTAACAGGTGGACAATGTTTTTAATATATTTAACAAATTTGGTAAAATTCTTAAAAAGCAAGATGTAGTTGATTTCTTTTATATAAAAAAGTTAGTTGGTATTTTTAAAACATAAGCCTAAATGATAAATCACATCTCCTTATTGAGATAAAATGAAAATAAAAAAGGCTGGCAGAAAAGACATCCCTATTATAGAAAAGATTCTTAGTGATAATAATCTTCCTTATGAGGATATTTATTCAAAAGTGAATTGCTTTTTCATAGGATATAAAAAATCTAAGGTTGTTGGTATTGCTGGTGTAGAAATTTTTAAGGATTATGGTTTACTTCGTTCCTTGGTTGTAAATAAATCATTTAGAGAAAAAGGATTTGGCAAAACATTATGTCTTAAATTAATAGAATATGCAAAGATAAATAAAGTAAAGGAACTATATCTTTTAACAACAACTGCCAAGAAATTCTTTAAAAAAATTGGTTTTGATGAATTTGAACGTGCTTTAGTACCATCAACAATTCAAAATACCACTGAATTCAAGTATTTATGTCCACCATCTGCAACATGTATGAAAATGTTAATAAATTAAAGAATGTTATTATGGTAGAATTTGAAGACGGAACTGGAAATTTACAAAAATAAACATAAAAACCAAAAGAAGTAATAGATTTAAATTTGAACATTTTTATAATTAAGTGGAGACATAAATGCATGAATTACCAGTTACCCAAGAGATGTTTTCTCTAGTTATGAAATATGCGGAAGAAAACAATGCAAAAAAGATAAATTCCGTTAGTCTTAAAATAGGATCTTTATCAACAATTATTCCAGAGAATGTAAAATTTTATTTTGAAATTTTATCCAAAAATACAATAGCAGAAAGAGCAGAACTTATTTTTGAAAAGGAAAAGTCAAAGGCTTATTGTATAAATTGCAAAGAGGACTTTGAGATCGAAGATTTAGATTTAGTCTGCAAAAAATGTGGGAAGGAGAATGTATTTATCAGACCAGATACAGGATTTATTGTCAAAAGTATTACTATTGATTGATATTATAAAAAATTTGTCATTCTGAACGAAACGAAGTGGAGTGAAGAATCTAACTAAATATAGAAAAAATTTTTTATTAATTTTTTAAAATTGTTATTATTAATTAAAAATAATTTTAATTGAAAAATGGTTATATAAAAATGGGAGGTTTTCTATATGGAAATAAAAGTTTTAGAGAGTGTTTTAAGAGTAAATGAGGAGTTGGCAAAGAGGAACAGAGATTTTTTTAAGAAGAAGAGTATATACTCAATAAATATTATGTCTTCCCCAGGATCTGGGAAAACAAGCTTAGTAGTTGAAACTTTAAAAAGAATTAAAGAGGAAACAAGGAGTGCAGCGATAGTTGGGGATTATACAGGAAAAATTGATGCAGAAAGAATAGGAAAGT
>JAUWPB010000025.1 GCA_030611805.1 Nanobdellota archaeon
ATCACAGGCTTGGTGGGCTATTACCCCGCCAACAACCTAATCCGCCGCAGCCCCATCCTTAGGCACGAGTTTTAAAGATAAATCATTCCAGGGTATATCTTCTATCAGATATTAGCCTCAGTTTTCCGAGGTTATCTCTGACCTAAGGGCAGGTTAGCTACGTGTTATTGAGCAGTTCGCTTTCCTCTAAATTCCGAAGAATCAAGAAAAAAAACTTGCATGTCTAAACGCAAACCAGAGAGCCGCAGCCGCCAGCAGGATCAACTGGATTTAAACTTCATTGACTATTCCTTTACACCCAAGGGCGTACCCCGAAACATTTTTTAGAAAAAATATTTACTGAGGGCAAAATAATCTCCGCGCAATTTGTCTGTAAGTAACAAATCACTTCACACGAATCCTAACTATTGGCTTGACATTCTTATTAGAACTACAACTATGACTACTTCTACATACCTCATACCTTAATATAATAATACGTAATTAAAGTACTCATCTTAATTAAAAATTTTAGAAAACAAAGGTATATAAATGTTTCGTGAAAAAATTTTAGAGTTGGCGTCGTGGGGTTAATTTGAAACTGATGAATCAAAAATATTTTTATACTCCACTTTCTTCTTTATTCCATGCCAATTTATATGATACACAAACACCACGCTAGAAATTTACATTATGATTTTAGATTAGAAATGAATGGAGTTTTAAAAAGCTGGGCAATTCCAAAACAACCTCCGAAGACAAAAGGCATAAAACGTTTGGCAATACAGGTTCCTGACCATGATTTAAACTATGCAAAGTTTGAAGGCGAAATCCCCGAAGGATTATATGGTGCAGGAAAAGTTGAAATCTGGGACAAGGGAACTTATGAATTAATTGACAAAGATTCTAAGAGACTTGAATTTAAATTAAACGGGAAAAAATTAAAAGGAAATTATGTTTTGGTGAATGCAAAGTTGCAAGGTGATAAAAAGAATTGGTTGTTTATGAAGATATAATTTTTAATTAAGAAATCACTTTTCAAGATTTGTTCTTTCATTTAAAAAATAATTTATATGAATTTTTGGATTTTTGAATGCATCCCAAATTTCAGTTAATTTATTATGAAAAGTATAAACTATGTAATTTAAAAAAGGAGTCTTGTCAGAATTGTAATTACATAATCCAACACATCTTTCATTAGAAAATAAAAGCCATTGTTTTAAAGCATTTTTTTGCCCCAATAATTTTGTGTATGGTACTGTTTGATAAGAATTATTATTCGTTATATTAAGTTCTATTTCAATTTGTTCTAATGTTTTTTTCTCTAGCATTTTTTATAAAATTAAAAATTATTCTTCCCCAGTCCACCAATCCAAATCAGGAACATTCACTTCTATATTTTTTGCTTTGCAATAACCTCTTGTCAATAAATAAAATATAATCCCTAAACTTTTTGGGCTTTTATTATTTCCAATTATTACTTGATTCACCCTTCTGGAAAAATTATTTGTATCACAAATCATCAAAACTTTTTTATTTACTTTTAAAGTATCATTTAAAGCATTTTTATCAAGCCATGAGTCAGTCACTATTGTCAACTCTGTTTCAAAAAAATCAGGAAGTTGTGTGTTAGTTAAAACTCCTGCAGGATATTTTTTTGTAAAAACTCTTATCCCAGTTAGCTGCGAAAACATTTTTGCTGCTTTCCATCCAGCCTGTCTTTTACAAACAAGGATAACATCTTCTGGATTAAACTTTGATAAGAATTCAATTCCTTCTTTTAATTTTGAATCAATTATATCTGTATTAAAAATCGCCAGTCCATCTGCTCTTCTCCGATAAACAAAAGGTTTCATATCAGGCGTCACAACTTTTGTCCCAAGATAAATACCGGATTTAACATATTCTTCAAGAGGAATAAGCATGTCTGATTTTTTCTTAACCTTAACTTTCGCTTTTAGTTCTTCTGTTTTAGCAACATCAACTTTCTTAGAAATTTTTTTCACTTTTTCTAAAAGTTCTTTTTTTCTTTCTTCAAGTGTTTTTTCCCTGACTTGCTTTGGTTTTTTGCCCCCGAGATTTTTTGGGACACCGAGCGGTGCTTCTGTTTCAAGAGACTCTGCTTCGGCTTTTCTTTCAAGTTCTTTGCCTTTTAAAGCCCCCTCAACTTTTTCAATTGCTTTTTTTCCAGCTTCAGTATCTTCTTTAACATTATCTACCATGAGAATTCAGAGAAAAATATGTTTTTAAAGTTTTAGGATAACATCAGGATTATGAGAAGTTTTCGGAACGTAGCGAAAGAAAAATTTGGGTGAATCCCGAGCCGAGAAATTTTCCTTTTATCACTTGTTATGTGAGGATCAGCGTAGTGGAGCAAAGCTGAAGCACAGTGTTCTCTTGAGTTCGTAAAAGAGCCTATTTAATATTTAATTCATTTATTAATTTTTTAAAAATTGCATTAGTCCAACCGAAACCTTTTTGAGTTGGATACCTTCCATCTTTACCTCTATCTACAGTAACGACATTATATTTTTCCCAGAATGTTTCAGTTTTTTCAAAAACTTTCTTGTTCATTTCCAGCCATTTTTTAGATAGTCTTTCAGCGTCTTTTTTAAATCCGTAATTTAAAAATCCTTTAATAACAATCCATTGTTGATTAGGCCACCCATTAGGATAATCCCATTGTTTAAATATTTTTGATAGTCCTTCTTTTTGAGTGTTGGCTAAACCTCCCTTGCATTCAAATATAGAAAGTTTATCTTTAATTTTTTTAGCTTGTTCTTTTGTTGCTAATTTGGCCCAAAGAGGATAAAAACTGGCAAGAGAATAAAATTTGCTTTGTTCTTTGTTTTGATAATTATAATCAAAGAAAAAGCCTTCTTTTTCATTCCACATCAATTTATTTATAGTCTCTTTTCTTTTTTTTGCTTTATCAAAGTAATACTTCTCTTTGGATTTATTTTTAAGTAATTTGTAAATAGTGGAAAGATCTGATTCATATTTGAAAAGCAAGCAATTTAAATCAATAGGCAAAAAATCAAGACTTTTTTCATTGAAACGTGAGGTCATATCCCAACCTGATTCATGTTCAGCGGTTAAATGCGTATACCAATAATCGCAATATCTAGATAGCCCTTTGTAGACCTTATGAACTTTTTTGCGATCCATCCAATAGTTTTTCAGCTCATATTCTGCAACCTTTGCCATCTCTTGAAGCCATTTTTTGTCTTTTGTTTTATTAAAAATCTCAAAAACCATCGAGGTAAAGAAAGGTGGTTGTGAAATCCCCAAATTGTAATATCTATTTCTTGAGGGTATTATCCCAAACCTCTTACAAAGATAAGCAAAATTATCCACCATTCCTTTTGCTAAATCAACTTTGCCAGACTCTATAAGCTCAAGGATTATAAAATAACTGTCCCAATAAAACTGGTCATTCTCAAAAATACCTTCACTAGAAGACGGAGCTATGAAAGGATTCGGCAAACCAAGATGAATACCTTCGTCCTTAGGAAGATGGAATGTTAATTCCTTTTCATTATTTTCAATGTAATCGATGCAATTTTTATACTTTTTTTTCATTTAAATATTTTAATAAATTAAATAATTTAAAAATGTTTCTTTAGGCTCTTTTACGAATTTCACATAATGAGTAGGTCAAAGAAGTTTTTGCGTAGCAAAAATTTGGATGAGGACTCTGCAAGGCTCGAGTCTTTGAACGGAATCTGCAAAATTTTCTAAGTTGCCTTTTTTAAAAGAAGCTGTTGTGCCTTATTCTTTTTTAGAAGAAAAATAATTTGATTATCTTCTCAAACTCTCTTCAATCTCAATCAACCTTTTTAACTTTGCCTCTCTTTCTTTTCCTGTAATCCCGCACTTGAAAAAATCAGCCCCAAAACCAAAAGCCAAATCAGCCAATATGGCTTCTTCGGTCTCCCCGCTTCTATGAGAAAAAACAATTTTAATATTGTTCTTTTTTGCTGACTCACAAACTCTTTTTACTTCAAGCAATGAGCCGGTTTGATTTGGTTTAACAATTATAGCATTAACACTTTTCATTGTGATTGCTTTTTCAAATAGTTTATAATTTGTAACAGTTAAATCGTCTCCAACAATCAAGCTACTGGGAAATTTTTTCAAAAGTTTTGCAAAACTCTCAAAATCTTCTTCATCAAAAGGGTCTTCTATGTAGAGCAGATTAAAATTCTTGATTAAATTGGATAAATAGTCTAATTGCTCCTTGCTGGTTCTCTTAAGCAGAGGATTATTGTAATTATATTTTTTTCTTTTATAAAAACTAGAAGCCGCAACATCCAAACCTAAAGGCAATTTCAATTTTTTCAAAACATCCAAAACTTGCTTCTCATTTAAAGAAGTTATCCACGCATCTTCATCATTTTTTTCACTTTCAAATTTTTCATCAATTTTTTTAAGAATCTCTTCTGCATCTTGTTTTCTTTCTTTGTTTATTTTAAATGATTCCCTGACAGATTTTAAATTTGGAATAAGAAGAAATTCCTGGAAGTCAGGTTTACGTCCGCTATTTTTTTTTGTGGGTGATTCGAAGTTAGAATGTTTGCCCCCACCTATGCAATTCCCAACTAATCTAGGAAGGGCCTTTGTTTTAGCAGAGGAGTCATGAGGCGTCTTTGCTTTAGCAAAGAGGTCATGTAAAGGATTAATTATTTCCCAAATCTGTTTTTTTTGTTCAACTGCAATGGCTTTTAAAACAGCAGATTCCAAAGCAAAAAGAGTATTTGCTCCAATGTGTCCGTCAACAATATCTTCAATCCGTCTTAAATCATCAAACTTTTCTATTACTTCTTCAGAAAAATAATCACTGAATTTTTTTATTGTTTTAATATCTTCTTCAAGGCTTTTTTTGTATGATTTTTTTTCATGCTTTCCTTTTGATTTTCCATTCGGAGAACTCGCAGAAAAACTCCCAACATTTGTCTTAATAGAAACTAAAATTGTTTTTTCTTTACGAGAATCTAAAATTGATTTAGCTGAAACCCCTTTTATTTTCATAAGATGAAAAAGAGAATTTAGTTTAAAATGTTTTAGGTTTTGTTTAGAAAAAAATGAATTTCATTTGGCAGTAATCTCTGGGTAAAGTTCATTTGTTACTTTATCTTTTTTGTACTTGCAAACAAATGTGTGCAAATTTTCACATTCAGGTGCAGTTGCATTTTTCATAGAATAACTTTCTTCTTTTACTATTTCGCTGGTCAAATCTTTTACATCTCGATTAAAATGTCTATCATCCATCTCAATCCTAAATCTTTTGGCTAGTTCGCATGTTTGTCTTGATAACATTATTTTAAAGAATTTAATAACTATTTATATTTTTTCCTTTACCAAATTTTAGAAGAAAATTAAAATCCCAAGAATTATTCTTCACTTTCTGCTTTATTTTCTTCATCTTGTTCATCCTCAGGATTTGCAAGTTTCATGATTTCTCCATCTTTTGCAATTTCTTCCTCTTCTTCCATCTCTATTTTTTCTTTTTTCTTTTCACTTAATTTGTAATCTCTGGCTCTCTTTAATGTTTCATCCTTTTTTTTAGGAAAAGGTTTTTTTACAGAAATTGGGAGAATATCTGAATTAAACTCAATCTCAGCTATTTTTAAAGAATCAAATTTTATTCTCTCTAAATCTTCCTGATTAATTTTAATTAAAAGAGGAGCATTCATAGATATTTGAAGGGCTCTTGCTCCAAGAATTCTTGCTGCCTCATATTTTGTAAAATTTTTTTCAAGCATTTTGATTTTTAATCTTATTTCAAAAACTTCTCAATCTTTTTAAATACATCTCTTTCAACTTTTGTAATTAAATCTAAAACTTTATTAAATTCCTCAATACTTAATTCTTTTAATTCTCCTTTTTGCATAGAAGAAATTATTCCATCTGCACTACCAATTGTAACTCTTGTCTTGCTGATATCTTCTTCTTCCCTTGTAGGGTCAATAATTAAATTATCTCCTATTTTGTGTGCAGTTATAGAAATAGGAATTTCTTTTGATAAAGGAATACTTTCATTTGTAAGTTCACCATATAAAATCTTTTCATTTTCCTCATCATATTTTGGCATTTTGGCATTTTTCAAAGCAGTTATTGCACCAATTCCCGCAGCATCAAGAAGATTGCCGTCGTCATTTATAGAATAAATATCTATAAAAACAGTCCAGACTTTTTCGCCTTCTTTAATACACAATTTTTCAAAGTCAATAAATTTACTCTCTCTAATTCCCCTGTCTATGACCCTTGCTAATTCAATAGAAGGAAATTTTGGAGGTCCGGTTTCAAATCTCGGTGAACTTAAGGGAAGTAATTCTGCTGTTACCATCATGTTTCCTTTGTCCGGAGAATCTGGATAAGGCACGCCAATACCCATTTTAATCCCCACAAAAACTTCGGTCTTTCCAATTTTAACTCTTACAGAACCTTCTGCATTTTTTGAAATACCTGTTTCAATGATTATATCTCTAAACTCTTCCATCTTTCTGCCATCAAACCTTTTTCCTTCTGATAAATATTTTCTAATTCTTTCCCCAGTCATATTTGAAGTTGTTTGTACTTTGTCCATTTTACTTTTCACCTATCTCCTTCAAAGCTTTTTTCTGAACTTCATAAATCTTTTTACAGGAAATTCTCGCAAGTTCAACAGCTTCTTTTAATTGCTTTGATTTAATTTTTCCGTCTAACTGAATATGTGTCATTTTTCCCTGATTTGTAAATGTGATAGGAATATCTGTTGAACCTTCACCTTCTTTAAAATCCTCTTCTTCTTTATTCAAATCAACAACTAATTCTTTGTCTAATTTCCCGATTGAGACACTTGAAACTAAATCTTTCATTGGAATCCCTGCATGTGCTAAAGCCATAGTAGCAGCATTTATTCCTGCACATCTTGTTGAAGCATTTGCCTGTATAATACTAATGTGCACGTCAATTACCATATTTGAATATTTGTCAATCATTAAAACCGGTTCCAAAGCCCATTCAATTATCTTGCTTATTTCAGTGCTTCTTCTGCTTGGTCCTGGTCTGATTCTGTCAGTCACAGAAAAACTCATCATATTGTAAACACATCTTAATGTTCCTTTTTCCGGGTTTTGTAAATGTTGAGGGTGCATTTTTTTAGGTCCATAAACCGCAGCTATTGCAATAGTATCGCCAAAACTAAACATCGCACTTCCGTCAGCATTTGGGATAACTCCGACTTTGGCTTTCATTTCTCTTATTTCATCATGCTTTCTTCCATCTGGTCTTTTATATGTTGTCATTTTATTTTTTCGATTATTATCCCCCTTTTTTCACATACTTTTTCCAAATTTGAAAATCCATATTCACATTCCTTTTCGCTTCCAATTAAGCTAACTCCTTTGATGTTACATGTGCTATCTCTTTCATAATCTAAAATTAAAACTGGTCCATCTTCTATGCTGTAAAGATAATCACATGTTCTATTGAGATTTCCTCCCAAATTATGAACCTTTAAAGAGAGGCCTAAATTATCTATTAATACTCCTCCAGAGATTCTATTTTTCCCAATCAAATGATATTCCTGTTGCATTTTACTTTTTCCCTCCTTTCCTTTCCTCAAACCATTTTTTTACTTCATCTGTTAAACCTTCAATAAAAGATTTTTCAGTAACAAATAAAATTGCTTTTTTTGCATACAACTCATCTTCTACTTTATCGCCTTTTATCCAGATTAATCCGTTTTGTCCGACGGTGATATTACAGTTTGTATTGTCTTTTATTAAATTTATCATGCTCCCTTCTTTTCCAATCACTCTCGGAACTTTATTTGAATTTATCTTCACGATTATTCCTTCTTCTATTTTTCCTAATCCTCTTGATTTAATACTTAAATCTATGCCTCTTTTATTTATGTTCCATATTTTAGCAACAATCATGTCTCCAATATCCATAACTTCTTCCAAACCATCTTTGTTTACATATCGCGGAACCTCTGTTAAAGATAAGAACGCATCATCTGAAGCATTAATATCCATGAACCACCCGTTGAAGGTCACTCTGACAACTTTGGCAATGACTGCGTTTCCTCTTCGTGGTTGATAAACTCCTGAAAGAGAAATAATTTTTACAAGTTTGTTTGACTCTTCTGCCAATCCGTATTTCATTGCTACAATTTCATCCCCTATTCTTTCTGTTCCTTCTCCTGGCAAGTAGCCTTCTCCTTTAACAATCACTTCTCCTGGTATTATTATTTTTCTTGTCATTTTATTTTGTATTTTCTGAAGATTTTTTTAGTTTAAAAAGTTTTACTAATCCTTTTTTGAGTTTCTGAATGGTTAGGAGGAGGATTATCTATTAATGATGAAATGTATTTTGTATCTCTAGGAGTTATTGGAAAATCTTCTTGAAAATCATAGATAACACAACTTTGATAATCTTTATCACATTCTTCGCAATGTGCATCTGCTATCGGTTTTCCGTTTTTATTTAAAGTCGAATATGCACATATTTCATTCATTACATCCACGGCGAGGATACCTGTGCTTTCAAGCACAGCGAGGAATCGCCGTCTCCCATTAAATTTAATTCTTTTGTTTTACTATTAGAAAGAGCCTGGATACTAGGCTCTTTGAAATAAACGTTCAAGTTAGCA
>JAUWPB010000019.1 GCA_030611805.1 Nanobdellota archaeon
TGCTAACTTGAACGTTTATTTCAAAGAGCCTAGTATCCAGGCTCTTTCTAATAGTAAAACAAAAGAATTAAATTTAATGGGAGACGGCGATTCCTCGCTGTGCTTGAAAGCACAGGTATCCTCGCCGTGGATGTAATGAAAGAAAAAATTAAAACATTCAAAAATAAGAAAGAAGTTTTTACTTATGTAGTTGATAAATTTGCGAATAAAAAAGGAACAGTTATACTCAGGGGCTCGCTAGTTTCAAAACCAGTTAAAATGTATTCAGATTTTGATTTGGAGATTTACATTAAGAAGCCAAGAAAACCTTATTATGAGATAGTAAAAGTTAAAGATAATTTGTGTTTAATTTCAATTTGGTTTGGTAAATATAAGAAAGGGGGAAAAATTTCCTCTTCAAAAAAGATATTGGTTTTAAATGGAGATTATATGGATTATATGAAATACATTCCTGACAAAGGTTTTTATTTTGGTAAGAGTAAAGTTAAAAGAGAATGCCAAGGATTAATCGATTGGATGTTTAAATATTTAAGAACAAAAAATAATAGTACCCTTGAACATATTCATAAGAGAATAAAATGAAAGAAGAAACCACAATAGAACCAGAGAAAAATATTATCTTGACAGAAGTTTCCGGGGAAATGAAAAAAGCATATTTAGATTATGCCATGTCTGTCATTGTTTCCCGGGCGATTCCTTCAATTGAAGATGGTTTAAAACCTGTTCAAAGAAGAATTTTATATGCTATGAATCAAATGGGTTTAAAGCCAAATACTCAAACCAAAAAAAGTGCGAGGCTTGTGGGAGATGTTATAGGTAAATTTCACCCTCACGGAGATACTGCGGTGTACGATGCAATGGTAAGAATGGCACAAGATTTTTCTTTAAGATATCCTCTGGTTTTTGGTCAGGGAAATTTCGGTAGCATCGACGGTGATCCTCCGGCTGCAATGAGATATACAGAAACAAAACTAATGCCAATCTCTTCTGAACTCCTTCAGGATATTGACAAAGAAACAGTAAAGTTTCTACCTAACTATGATAACTCCATGAAAGAACCTGATTTGCTTCCCGGAAAACTTCCTACTTTAATGCTAAATGGAGCAACAGGTATTGCAGTTGGCATGGCGACAAATATCCCTCCTCATAATTTAACAGAAGTTTGTAATGCACTTATAGCTTATATTAAAAAACCAGAAATCACAATAGAAGAACTTTGCGAGATTGTTACTGGTCCGGATTTTCCAACAGGAGGCATGGTTCAGGGGGACATGGTTGAATTGTATAAAACCGGAAGAGGAAGATTAATAACAAGGGGAAAAATAACTAATGAAACAATAAAAAACAAAGAGAAAATTATCATTACAGAAATTCCTTACATGCTTAATAAATCTAATTTGGTCACACAGATTGCCAATTTAATTCAAGCCAAAAAACTCAAAGGTATTTCTGACCTGAGAGACGAATCTTCAAAAGGAAAAATAAGAATTGTCCTTGAATTAAAAAAAGACGTAAATTCTAAATTTGTAATGAACGCTTTGTACAAATATACCCGGCTTCAGGATTCGTTTAATGTTAATTTTCTTGCTTTGGTCGGAGGTCAGCCAAAGATTTTGAATTTAAAAAATGTAGTTGAAGAATATGTTAAGTACAGAAAAACAATAATAACTAACAGGACAAAATATGAATTAAAAAAAGCAAAAGACAGGCAGGAAATTGTTGAGGGTCTTCTGATAGCTTTGAAAAATATTGACAATATTATTGCCTTAATCAAAAAATCAAAAAATGCTCCGGAAGCTCTGGAATCCCTGATAAATAAATTTAAATTAACCCGGAAGCAAGCACAGGCTATTCTGGAAACAAAGCTTCAGCAATTAACTTCTTTGGAACAGGATAAACTGAAAAAAGAATATAAAGAACTTAAGCAAAGAATTGAGGAACTTGAAAAAGTTTTAGGAGATATTCAGGAAGTTTTGAAAATAATTGTTAAAGAAGTCAATGAATTAAAAAACAAGTATGGTGATAACAGAAGGACTTATGTTCTAAAAAGGATTACTGAAATTTCTGAGAAAGATTTGGTTCAGAAGAGAGAGGTTGTTATAACTATTACTGATAAAGGTTATTGCAAGAGGATGGATATTCAAACGTATAGGGAGCAGAAGAGAGGAGGCAAGGGAGTTATTGGAAGCGGCCTGGCAACAGGAGATTTTGTAAAACAACTTATCACTTGCTCAACCCATGATTACCTGATGTTCTTTACAACAAGAGGAAGGGTTTTATGGTTAAAGGCTTATGACCTCCCAAGAGCTGAAAGATACAGCAAAGGCAAGGCGATAATCAACCTGCTTAGTCTGAAAAATGAAAAAGTTACCAGTGTTATTTCAGTAAAGAACTTTGACGATTATTTATTTATGGCAACAAGAAAAGGACAGGTTAAAAGAATTTCATTGAGCAATTTTTCAAAACCAAGAGCATCAGGGGTCAAGGCAATTAATCTTCCTGCTGATGATTCAGATGTTTTGATCGGAGTGGAGATTGTGAAAAAAGGACAGGAAGTTTTTCTTGCGACAAAAAAAGGACAGGCAATTAGATTTAATAGTGATAATGTCAGGTCAATGGGAAGAGCAAGCTATGGCGTTACTGGAATAAAAATGAGCAAGGACAATGAAGTTGTTAGTCTAAAGGTTTTAGATACAGAAGCTATTTTAACAATAACAAAAAATGGTTATGGAAAAAGAACAGCAGTTAATGATTATAGAAAAACAGCCAGGGCAGGAAAAGGAGTTATTAATTTAAAAATTTCCCAAAAAACAGGGGACGTTGTAACAACTGTTGCAGTTAATAACACAGACAGCATAATCATAACAACTGCAAAAGGCATGGTAATAAGAACTTCTTTGAAAAATATTCGGATCATGGGCAGAGTAACACAAGGCGTTAGAATTGTCAAACTTCAGCAAGGAGATTCTGTAACAGATTTAGTTAAAGTGCAAAATGGTAATGGAGAGGAGTGATTAAATGGGCCTGGAGGGAATCGAACCCTCTTCTGCGAGGCTGGAGCTCGCTATAATGAAGTCCATTATACGACAGACCCATTAATATAACAAGAAATATTGATTTTTAAGTTTGTCTATGGTATCTTTTTTATCTCTTCAATTTCATTCCCTGAAATAGCACATCCTTTAAACTTCATTGCATAAAGCAAGGCATCTAAAACAAGACCATTTTTTAATTTCACAAGATTTTTTTTGTATGCAACATAAACTAATTCAGCTGACCTGATAAATCTAAATCCCTGAAAAAACTTAAAATTCTCCCTCTTAGAATTTATTTTTGTGTGCAGTTTTTTCCGCAACAACTTCTTCAAATTTTCCGGCTTTTCCCCAAGCATCCTTGTTGTCCTTTCATCAATAGCAATAACATTCTTTACATTTTTCTCACTCAAAATTTTACTTAATGCCAAACAAGAAGCCTCTCCAGAATCAATTAAATGAATATCTTTTTCTGCACTAAAAAAAGTTTTATTGGCAATACCCAAAATTTCATTACTTTTTTTTGAAATCTCAGCTTCATCTATCCCTAAAGAAAAAGGCAGGTCAAGAATTTTTTCGTCCAGCAATTGTTTTAATTTCAGGGCTTCAAGTTCAAATCTTTTTATTGCCATTGGCTTATCAATAATTTCTTTTTTCACATCATTAGTTACGATAAATTTCCCTTTGAAAATTTTCCTTAATTCTTTTAATTCAGGCAAAAGTCCATTCATAGCAAAGCTAATTAATGTGCTTGCATCAAAGATTATTATTTTCATGTTAGTTTTGGTTTGATAAATTTAATTCCTTTTTTTAATAAAGTTTCAATTAATAGATTAAAATATTTAGTAGTATCATCGTGGTCATGAATCAAAATTATCTCCCTAGAATTTGATTTCAATTTCTTACTTTTATTAATCAAATTTAATATGTTTTGGATTGTATTCTCCTTGTATTTTTCTTTTCCAATTTGGTATTCTTTAATATTAAATGTCCAAAAAACATCTAAATCCTTTCCTCGTCCTAGGATTTTGTACCACAAATAATTTATGTTTTTAAAGATTGGTTGCCTATACCCCAATAATTTTAAGTAATCCTGAATTTGTTTTTTATTTTTACCGCCTTTGTTCCCATAAGGAAATCTAAATATTTTAAGTGGTCTTTTTACTTTTGCTTTTTGATAAATTTCTTCAATTAATTCATCTGTTTTTTTAATCTCACTTAAACTTTCCTTCACATTTATTTCTGAGAAAGAAGGGTGGTTATAAGAATGATTTCCAATAACAAAACCTTTTTTTATAGCGTAAATAACTTCTTCTTCTCTTCCTTTAATATGTCTACCTTCACAAAATATAATAGCAGGTATTTTTTTATTGATTAAAAAATCCACTTTTTTTCTAAAATCTTTGCTTGGAGCATCATCCATTGTTAAATAGGCTCTTTTTTGACTCATTTAAACATCCTCCTCCCAAGTTTAATTTTATCTAAGAATTTTCCTAATTCTTGAAAAGGAGTAATTTTCAGCATTAATAAAATTAGTATAAAAGTCAATACAAATACAAAAATATTTATTATTTGATTGTTTAAATTATTTTTAGTTATCAAAATAATCACATCTCTAATTATACTTGAACCCAACCAGACAATAATTAAAAATCCTATCCACAACATTGATAGTCTAAATTTTTCTTTCATCCTGAAAACATCTCCTCTACAAGTTTAATTCTTTCTTTAACACTTAATGTCTTACTCTCAGGAGCATCTGAAATACCTGTCTGTCCTGCATAATCTGCAAGTTCCCACATGCTAATCCCAAGAAGCTTTGCAGTTTTTTCCATGGAAATCCCATGCTCATAAATCCTGGATGCCTTGTTTATACTCGCTTTTCTAAAAACCTCCTGCACATATTTTTTCAATTTTCCAGACAGTTTGCTAATTGCCTTCCTGACTAATCCTAAATTTTCCTTGAACTTTTTTTCATCATTTTTTTTAAGAGCAATTATTGAATTATCAATTGCAGAAATAATTGTTTTGTAAAACTTGTCCCATCCGGAATATCGCTGGTATTTTTTTCTTTCAATTATTTTACTCAAAGAATAAACTATTACCGCAACGGCAATATTATCCGGGTCTTGCGAAATTGAAGCCGTGTGAATCGTCTGATTACTCAACTCTTTTAGTTTAACATTGTCCTCTTTCTTAATCGCCTCTTTTGTCTCCTCAAAAATTCTTAAAATATTCTCACTCTCTTTCA
Source organism: Nanobdellota archaeon (assembly GCA_030611805.1). Classification (GTDB taxonomy): domain Archaea; phylum Nanobdellota; class Nanobdellia; order Pacearchaeales; family GW2011-AR1; genus JAUWPB01. The sequence continues at coordinate 5,284 of JAUWPB010000019.1, forward strand.
TAACAAACTAGAGGAAAGATGATTAATAAATGTTAATATATCTAAATAATTTCAATAATCTCTCCAATATCTTTCTTTAAAGAATAAAGCATAGGAGGTCTATGTGAAACATTTTTATTTATCCCTTCTTCTTTTAAAATATTTAGTGAAATAATTTTTTTGACAAAATTTCTCTTATCAAACTTTTTGTTGAAAACAATTTCATATATTTTTTGTATCTGACTTATTGCAAATTTTTGTGGAAGTAAAGAAAAAGCAACAGTTGTATATTCAAATTTCCATTTTAATCTCTTTAGGGAATAATCCAAAATTTTTTTATGATCAAAAGCAAGAGGAGGAATTTTTTTAGAAGAAAACCACAGAGCAGCTGAAACATCTGTCGCTGCTTTTAATTTGATATTTTCAGAATTCACAAGAGCAATATATGCAATAGTTATTACTCTCCCTCTAGGATCTCTTTTAGGCTCCCCAAAACTAAACAATTGTTCAAGATAAACATTTTGCACGCCTGTTTCCTCTTTTAATTCTCTTTTAGCGGCAGCTTCTAAAGATTCATCTATTCTAACAAAACCTCCGGGTAATGCCAGCTTATTCTTAAAAGGATTTATTTTTCTTTTTACAAGTAAAACTTTAAGATCATCATCTTTAATTGTAAATATAACTATATCAACAGTTACAGAAGGTTTTTTAAATTTATGAATATTTTCTTCTTCCATGGTGTTAAGAGAACAACAAGGTATTTAAAATTATTGAAATAATTTATTAACTAATCTTTTAACATCAATAAATCGCTTATTATAATCTCCTTTAATGCTAACAAATTTTATTCCTCTATCTATATACATTTCTTTTAATTTTTTATTATTTTTTAGCCTTTTTGATTCTTCTCCTGCAAATCTAAATCCATCTGAAACCCATTTCACATCGGGTTCAAGAAAAATGACCAAATCATAATCTTGTAATTTAATTATTTCCTCAATAAGAGGGGAATTTTTCTCTGAAATGTACATCTCAAGATAATATTGGGTTATTATCGCCTCACTATCTATAAATAAAACTTTATTACTAACCTCTGCTTTTTTTACCTGAAGAAGAAAATGTTCCGTAGCTATTTGACTAAACATTTCTTTAGTTAAAAAATTAGAGTATTTTTCACAATAATCTCTTCCAACTTCGTGCACATATTCTGTGTTATAAAATTTTGCAAGTTTTTTTGCAAGAGTTGTTTTCCCACAACTTTCAGTTCCGACTATGGCAACTTTTTTTGTAAAATAAGACCGAACACAATTAGGCAATTTATCCCAATTATCATAAAGATTTTTTCTTAATTCAGTAGCGGAGATTGTAACTGTTTTTCTTTTATCATCTAAAACAATATGCTTTGAATTAGGGTAATATTTTTTAAACACATCATTATATTCTGTTTCTGAGCTAAAGACATAATTAATGTGCTTTCCTATTGCTTCTTTAATCATCTCTGCTCCTTGCTCCCAATCATAATTACTTTCCCATTTATCATCTTCTATATGAATGAGGTTTATATTTTCTAAATTATTGAGTGCTTCTCCAAGCCAGGAGAGTCTGACTTCTGCAGGGATATATTTTATTCCATCTCTTTCACATAATTCTCTATCTCTGTTTTTTGATGAAGAAACCACAACATATAATTCATCTACATAATTTGAGGCAGTAATTATAACATATATGTGACCTTGATGAAGGGGGAGAAACTTTCCCCCTATAAATCCAACAGTTTTTTTATTTGCCATTTTGTTTACCTTCTAGTTTTGTCCAATTATAATAACCATATATTGCATTAACTAAGAATGCTGACCACATTACTAACATGCTGACATCTCCCCCACTTGTAATAAATATGTAAACCCACATTATTATAGAAAGAATATCTACAATTATCCAATAAAACCATTGTTCTGTTAATCTCTTATTTAACATAATTATTGCTATGACAGAGAAAACAGTTGTCGCAGAATCAATAAATGGCAAAGTTCCTTTAATTATTGTTAAGATTAATCCATAGATAATCAAAATAACGATCGAACTTCCAAACCAAATAAATCTATCTTTCCAATTCAAACTTCTAACTACTACTTCCCCACCATTCTTCAGGTTTTTTTGCCAAAAGTAGATACCCACAAATGTCATCGGTAAGAAATAAAGCATATTTAGCATTACATCACCATAATACCTACTTTGATATGCCACATAAGAATATGCTAAAATATTTACTAAACCAAAATAAAAACTACCTATCCTTGCTTTTGCTGTTAAAACAACACACAACATCCCAGTTATAGAAGCTGTTAAGCCAATCCAACTATCTTGCCAAGCAAAGAATAAATAAATATTTATAAGAGTAAAAGTTAATAACCATATTTTCTCAAATAAACTCCAATCTTTTAAATAATTACTAATAGCGCTAGCAATTTTCTCTTTCATGATTTTTCCTCCAAGTCCATATTTGTCAAATAATCATTTAATATTTTTTCGTGATCAAAAGCTAATTCAGGAAGATATTCCAAAGGAAAAAATCTTGCATCTTCTGCATCATCATCTGCAACAGGTTGCCCATTGAAATTTTTTGCAACATAAACATGAGTAATATAATGTCCTCTTGGGTCTCTGTTTGGTTCTGAATAAACTCTAAAAAATCTTAAATCTTCTTTATTAACAAAAATTCCTGTTTCCTCTTTTAATTCTCTCGTGGCAGCTTCTTCAAGGGTTTCTTTTCCATAATCAAGATGCCCTCCAGGTAGTGCCCACATATTTTTAAATGGTTCATATTTTCTTTTAATTAAAAGAAGATTATTATCTCTTTCAACAAGAATATCTACAGTTGTGCAAGGATTTCTATACTCAGTCATTGTAAAATTCCTCCTTAATTATGTAATTTTCCACACCCACAGGAACTAATCCAGAAATTGATTTCCCTTGTCTAATCCTTTTTCTTATCTCTGTAGAAGATAATTCTAAAGCAGAATTTTCTATTAAATGCATATTAGCTTCAAGTTTTTGAATTGGATAATTTTTTCTCTTAAAAACTAAAAACTTATTCTCTTTTATTAGCTCTTTATATTTATGCCATTTATTAAATTCAAACAATACATCTGAACCAATAATAAAATAAAAATTATGGGAAAATTCTTTCTTGAGTTTTCGTATAGTGTCAACAGTATAATTAACACCTTTAGAATCTAGCTCAATATAATTAATTTTAACATTCTTGATTTCTCTAATTGCATATTCAATCATCTTAACCCTATGCTTGGAGTTTAAAAGATCTTTACCAAAAGCATGATTCCCGCAAGGAACTATCCAAACTTCTTCAACAAGTTTTTTATACAAAGTTTTATCTATGATTTTCACATGATTATTATGAATTGGATTAAAACTTCCTCCAAAAATACCAATTTTCATTTATATTTCTCCATAAGATAAATTTACTTTTCCAACAGGAGGAGCATTTCTTTTATGTGCTGTGGCTTTATGCCTTTTTACTACATCAACAATAATCTCCCTTTTTAATCCAGTAATTTTTTGAATTTGGATTATATCATGTCCTTGGTTAAAACCGTTTTGAATTAATTCTGCTTGTTCATAAGAATAACCCAGTTCACCTTCATCAGTCTGACCCTCCCATAATCCTGCAGTTGAAACTCTGTTAACCAAATCTGTCGGCACTCCTAGATGTTCTGCTAATTCTCTAACTAATCTTTTTGCAAGGTTGCCCAAAATATTATTATCCACTGCACCATCTCCTCTTTTTGTAAAATAACCTAAAATATAATCCTCATCTTTATTTCCTGTTCCCATAACCCTGCAATTTTTAGCGGCAGCAATTCTACTCAAAACAATTGCTCTTAATTCAGAATATAAATTACCTTTATCAAACCGTGTTTTAATCTCTGGGAGTTGAGTAATAAATGCATCTGCTATCGGTTCTATTGGAATAATAAATTTTTTAATGCCAAGTTTTTTTGCTACTCTTAAGCCATCTTGTTCATCTTTTCCAGAATTTACTTTTGAAGGCATTATTACTCCGTATAATTGTAATTTTTTTCCCTGAGTATTTTCTCTATCAAAAGCATATTTGCACAGATAAGCAGTTGTTGCTGAATCAATACCTCCACTTAAACCAACAACACCGCCCTCTGCACCAGTTCCTCTTGTAAATCTGATAACTTCTTTAGCTAATTCATCGGTTGCTTTTTCTATTCCATTTGTAAAGTATGCTCTTTTTATTTTCATTTTATTTTCACCACTTTTAACGGATTTTCACTCAATTTTATTTCTAATACTGAGCTTCTGGGAAAATTATAATTTATAGTATCAATAGCAAATTTTCCTTCATGCCCTTTATATTTTATAATAAATTTTTTTCCTTTACCTTCTTTATTTCCTTCAGCTGGCAAAATTGTTTTATATCTGAATATTTCTGAGGATTGAGGATATTTCTTAAATGCACTTGGCCAACCAGTAGAGCCTGTTCCAGTAACAAGAATTAATCCGGAATTTCTTTGGTATTCTTTGTTTAGCGTATATTTCGCCATTTTGGAAAAATTCATGCTCTCTCCAATGCAAGTTTCGTTAAGAGCTCTTCCAATAAATTTTTCATTTAAATAAACATCTTGCCTTACCCATTTCTCAATATTAAATTCTCCTTCAAATATCTTTCTTAATGATTCTCTAATATTTTTATGACAGAGATGCCCCTTGCTCATCTTATCAAGTCTAACATTTAATTGAAGCGTGTCTTTGTTGTATGCTGCACTGGCAATAACTGTTCCATCCCCTCCTGCAGAAATCAGCAAATCAAACTTGTTCACAAAATTCTGATTTAACTCTTTTCTTATTGCAATTTGATATTCAGTTCCAGATGCCTTGACTATAGATTCTATTTCTTTTAGCGAATTTGTTTGCTCTTCGTCACTTAGCTTTAAAGTATTACTTCTATGATTCCCATTATAATAATATTCTAATGAAGACATTTTTCTGACAATTAAAATTTTTTCAAACATTTTTCTTCTCCTAAAAAATAAGGTGTTAAACAAAGCCTGCAAAATTTGCCCCGCATAAATTTAGATATTTTTTCTGCAGTATGTGCTAAAAGAATAACATCGCTTATTTTAAGATTTAAATTATATTCAAAATTTAATTTTTTGATTATTTTTTCCTGAACTAATTTATATTTTTCATAAAACTCTTGAGGTTTTATTTTATCAAGAAGTTTGTCAGCCACTATTAATGAGAATATATTTTTGAACCATTTGTTTGCAATCAAAGTTTCAAGAGGTTTTTTAGCAAATGTAAAACCAGCCCGGTAATAATAAATTCCAAATGGTTTACTCATAGAGCCAACAACTGCAATTATATTGGGGTGAGTTATATCAAATTTGTATTTTCTTGTTAATCCTGCATAAGCAATATCATAAATTACTCTGTGATTTTCACAGATTTTATTTACAAAATCATTCGCAATGATATTTCCGTCTCTTCCAGAAGGATTTGAAATAAACCAAATCCCGGGTTTTAATTTTGAAAAATCTTCACTCTCTTTAATTTCAAGGACATTCAATCCAATCCTAATTGCATATTCCTTATAACCTTCATATTCTCCTTTTAGAACATAGAGAGGGGTTGCTGGTTCTTCTGTTCTAATCCTCACAAGTAAATGAAAAATTCCCTGTCTTGAACCTTCTGTAAAATATTTATATTTAAAATTCTTTAATCCTGGAACAATTTTTTTATAAAACTTTACAAATTTATCTATGACTGGAAAATGGAAATTATCTAAACCAGGATTTATAGAACTTAAATAAATTTCATGAGGATAATTTTTTACAATTCCATCTATGATTTTTCTAACTTCAGGGAAATAATAACAATACACTGTTCTTGTAGCCTTCATATTATTACTGCCCCCTTAAATTGCCAGTCAAACCTTAGATGTCCATCTGGAAAAAATATTAACTGTCTCAAATTATCAGTTTCTGGTTTTAATGTTAATGCATCAGTAAAACAAACATTTTGACCTTTAATGTCATAAATTACAGGCCCATGCAATAGGGTGACTAATTTATTTCCATTCTCTTCAAGAAAATTAACTATCTTATTATAATCCTCCTCATCAAGACTATGTTCAGTTACCCATTTAAAAACTTCCTTACTCTCAGATTCTAAAGGTTTGCAAATCTTTCTAAGGCTTAATTGTTCAATCTTCCATTCTTTTGCTTTTGTTATCATTCTTCTAATTTCTTCTGGTGAACCAATATATTCTTTGAATAAAGTGCAACTTAATCTTATTGAATAACCAATTTTATGCAATTTTTTTATCACTTTCTCCAAATCCATATAATCTTTATTTGGAGTGAATATTTTCCTGTTTTGTTCTTTTTTATAATGGGTAACAGAAATTGAAATAATCGTCAAACCTAATTCATACCATTGTTTCAAATATTTTTCATATTTTGGTTTTTCAAAAACTAACCCATTTGTTTGCAGTTCAATTATTGGAAAATTGAATTTTGTTAACTTTTTCAAAAATGCTGTTAATTGCTCTGGAAACAGAGTTGGTTCCCCTTTTCCAGTTAAGAGTATTGTAGTAACATTATTCATTTGAGCAAATCTACATGCTTTTTCAAAATTTCTCCAGTTTATCTTGGGTGTTTTTAATCTAACTCCCTGTTTTGGAGTCATCTTTGAAATACAATAAGGACATTTAGCATTGCATGCTGAACCCCCAACTAGAACACTTAAAGTTTGAACTTTCATATTCTGTCCTCCAAAACTTCCTTAGTTGTTGTAAATTTTACTCCAGCATTTTTCCACTTCTCCAAAACTTTCTCAGTATCTAAAGGAGTTCCTGCTAAATGTGGCAAATCTTTCATAGCATCTATAACTGCATAAACATTTCTTCCTCTCTTAACATTACCCATTACAGCGAAGTCGTCACAAACATTTAGTGCAACACCATAAACCACGACCTTGTCAGGATTTAAAACGTCTATAGCTTCAGCTGTCAATGGATTGCCTGTAAAAACATCAAACTTGTATTTTTCTATAACAAGATTTTCTGCTTCCCTTAATTTCCTAATATCTATCCTTTCTGCATTTCTTGTCAGCCTGTATAGGTTTTCAGGACAGGTTGCAGGAATATATTCTGCACCAGGAGTATTCGCCATACAATGAGGGGGATATGTATCTACAAAATTTGGATTTTCCGCATCAATCTCATCATCTTCTAAAGTGTGCCAATCTGCGGTGTTTACTACATAAATTCTATTTTGCTTAGCATATTTTGTTAGCTTGCTCAACTTGCCTTCTATTTCTCTCGCATTTGGAACTGGCAATGAACCTTTGAAGCTTTCATCGTCTCTCATAAAATCATATTGAGTATCTACATTCCAGAATATTTTTCTCATTTTACTTCCCTCAATAGTTTACTTGGTGTCTCGCTTCTTCCAACTTTAGACATTGGTAACCAAATGCCTTTGTTTTCATTGAAGTAAGCGCAAATATCTGAAGTAGTTGAAATTGATTTTGCTATGCTTCCTGTTCCAATAGAATTGAATAATGGTTTTCTATAGACTTCCTGATAAACTCTATCTGCTTTTATAAATGCTTTAGTCTTTTTTTCATTAAATCCACTTGAAACAATTATTTCTAAATCTTCAAATCCTTTTTTATCTAAGGCTTTTCTTAATGCCCAAACTCCTGCAATTTTAACACCTTTTCCTCTTAGGTATTTAGGATTTACATTTAATTGCGGAAGAACAATTTCTTTTGCACCTTGAGCATAATTTTCCCCACATGTATCTATTCTTACTCCTGTGAGATTTGGGACTGCTGTTGCTGTTGCAATTGAATCATCTATTTCTTTATTGTAAGTATCAACTAATATAATTCTTGGAACCTGCTTGTCAATTATTTTATCAAAGCCTTTTGCAGATTCTACAGTCTGATTTCTCTGAATATTATTTTCCTGCATATAAGCTGCATAGGTTAATATTGATGCATGAGGAACTGTTCCAAAGCCTTTTGCATTCCATGCTTTAGCACCAACATCTGTTGAACATCCTGCAAAACCCTCTTCTTGACAAATCTTTGCAATTTTTTCATCTAATTCAGGGGCAAAATGTCTTGCTCCCAAATAAAAAACTGGCTTTTCTTTTGCATATTGAACCACCGCCCTTGCCTTGCGTCTTGCTTCGTTTAAATCAATATCTTCTAGTAATCTTCCTGAAAGAATTTCAAGATAAACTGTTTCTAAATCAATAAGATTTTGAGCATGTCCCTCTAATTTCATTATTGGCTCTTTTGCCTTGTATGATTGACCATCTCTTAAAGTATAAATCTTAACTTTATCTCCAACTACTCCTTTAATAAAATCAACAGCCTCGTTAATACCCTTTAATTCTTTTATATCTTCTCTGGCAAATACTTGATATCTTACAATTGGGTTTATATTTTCTGCTTCAAATATTTGTTTGCTTCTAAGAAAATATTTATCAGTATATTGTTGATAATCTTTAATAAGTCTCTTGTTTTGTATTAGTGTTTTGTTTACCATAACATGGTGTATTATCTACACTATATAAGTATTATTGTGTTTGAGTATATGTATTGTTTACACTAAGTTTTATTTATTATGATAAATGTTAACTTTTTATATTCCTTTTTCTTAACTTATCTATGAAAAAAATAATTTTAGATACAAGTTTTATCCTGACCTGCATAAGGAATAAAATAGATTTTTTTGAAGATATAAAATTCATAGGCATGAAAGTAACAATACCTAAGCAAGTTATTGTAGAAGTGGAAGGGCTTGCAAAATCCAGAGACGATGCTAAAGTTGCTTTAAAATTATTAAAAAAGAATTCATTTATAGAAATTGATTTAAAACAAAAAAATGTGGATAACGCTTTGATAAAATTTGCAGAAAAAAACAAAGATGTTGTTGTAGCTACTTTAGATAGAGAAATAAAAAAGAAAGTGAAAAATTCTAAATTAGTAATTCGTGGGAAGAAGAAATTAGAAATTATATAGATTATTTATCTAAAATTCTTTTCATCTACGCCACATCCAAGTGTGCAATTATCTTCACCATCCCATCTAAAATCACATTGATTAATATAATTAACCTCTTGGAAATCTCTTGGAATTATTTCCCACGGGACTCCAATGTAACAGATAGAAGAATTCTTTCTTGTCTTTAAAGGATAAAGTTGCCATTTTTCCATTTCCGGAATAGCACTGTGAAGAATAAATTGTAAATTCCTTTCATAAATTCCATGCTTAGCATATCTTTTTGCATTCTTATCAAAAATAACAAAATTTCCTTCCTCTTTCAAACAATTTATATATGTCCTTAATATATCATGTAAATCAGAATCCAAAAATCTTCCTTGATCAATCTCCACTAATTTTTTTTGCAAATCATCAAATTGAATTTTTCCATTATTCTTGAGTACAATTAATGGAGGAATAATAGTCCATGTTCCAGTAGTCATAAAAATGAATAATTTTTTATTTTAAATTTATTTGTATCTTTAATAATAACCTTTAAAAACCAATTCTTACTCTAATTTTCATAAAATGTTTTATCTAACTGAAGTTGAAGATTATATAAGAGTAGAGCCAAAGTTATTTGGTTTGCCTACTACCGAAGCTGTTGACAAACAACTTAGAGAAACTTATGCAGATTATTATGATAAAGAACTGGGCAAAGTTGTTGTGATTATTGACGTTTTAGAAGTGGGAGAAGGAATTATCATTCCAGGGGACGGTGCAGCATATTACATTTCAAGATTCACATTACTTGTATGGAAACCAGAATTGCAAGAATTAGTACACGGAACAATTTCAGAAATCACAAATTTTGGAGCATTTATTGACATGGGGGTTATGAGAGGAATGATTCATATAAGTCAAACCATGGACGACTATGTAAGTTTTAGCAAGGCAAATTCTTTGCAGGGAAAATCAACTAAAAGAAGTTTGAAACAAGGAGATTTATGCCTGGCAAGAGTTGTGGCAATCAGTCATAAAGGCGACGAGCCAAAAATAGGATTAACCATGAGACAACCAGGGTTAGGAAAACTGGAATGGATTAAAGAAGACCAAATTAAAAAGGAAAAAGCTGAACAAAAAGCTAAAAAAGCCGAGGAAAAATCAGTTAAAGGCGGGAAGAAAAAATAAAAATGACAAAAGCAAAAGCATGTAAAATTTGTAAGAAAATATATGAAGAAGGAGATAAATGTCCTAATTGTGATGCCAAAGAATCAACAACTAGTTTTAAAGGAAGGATTGTTATAATAAATCCGGAAAAATCAGAAATCGCTCAAAAATTAAATATAAAAAACAAAGGAAATTTTGCGATTAAAACAAGATAATTCTATGGCAGATGATTTTAAAATATTAGAAGAGAAAGAAAATCCTTTATTCAATAGAAAAGAAATTAAAGCGAGTATTGAGGCAACAGTTACTCCAAGCCACGCAGATGTAAAAAAATTAATTTGTGAAAAGTTTTCCAGTCAAATTGAAAAAATAAAAATAAAAAAGATTTCAGGAAAGTTTGGTTCAAGAACTTCTATAATTACTGCTAATATTTATGATTCTAAAGAGAATTTAGAAAAAACAGAACCAAAATCACAGAGAGGAATTGACGAAGTTAAAAAAGAAGAAAAGAAAGTTGGGGAAGAGATAATTAAAAAAGAAACTGACAATAAATCTGCTGAAGAAACAACAGAAGAAAAATCTCCTGAAAAAGAAATTAAAAAAGCAGAATCAGAAAAAACAAATTAAAAATGGCAAAGAAAAAATCAAGCCCAAAAAAAGGAAAAAAACCTCATAAGAACAAACCAACAAGCAAGAAATATTCTAAATATAAAATTGAGGGGGACAAAATTACAAGAGAAAGATTTTGTCCAAGGTGCGGACCCGGAGTTTTTTTAATGAATTCACAGGGAAGGGTTTATTGTGGAAAATGTCATTATTCTGAATTTGAGAGTAAAAAGAAAGAAGAGGAAAAGCCAAAACAAAGTGAGAAAGCTAACTAAATATAAAATTCTAACAATCTACTGCAAATGTGGATTAAAATTATTAAGATATAAAAAAGGTCCTGGAAGAAGACTTCTTAAAATACATCGCGACAGAATAACAAAAGATTACACCGGAAAATTCAAAGAAGATTTTTCAGATAAAAACACAAATATTTTCTGCCCAAATTGTAAACAAAGATTTGCAACAACAAAAATAATTAACGGAAAATATGTAAACAAAGTTAATCAAGGACAATTAAAAATAAAATAATCATAAAACCTAGGAGCAGTGTCAATTAAGTTCTCTCCTCCATTTTTGGTGTATCTAGATTATAATATAAAACCCGGGGAGAGTTTTCAAGTCAGTAAAATAGTATGACTTAAAGCCTCTCCTGGGTAAAAAGAGGTGATAGTAATTAGAGTACCTTCAACTATATAAATCTTTTGGTTGTGTTACTCTTAAAGAATGACGGGCGGTAATTAGGATAAAGTAGTACTCTCTTATTACCTTTTATAAGTTTAAATTAGGCACTACAAAAAAAAGAATTTAAACAATTTTTATTTAGGCACTACTTCCACAGTAAATTAGGCACTACTTTTATCATTCCCTTTGAAAATTAAATTTATTTCCTCTGCAAACAATTATAAAACCATGTCAATTATATCATTTATGGAAAAAAAAGAAGTGGGTGTTGTAAAACAAAAAGAGAATTTTCATAATCAGAACATCGAATCAAAGATTTTAGATTATTCTCCTGAAAAATCAGTTAAACAAGAGCAAATCCATGATTTATTGTTTAACAGGGAAATAGGGTGGCAGGAAATTATTTATGATTTAATCAACACTGAACAATTAGACCCTTGGGATATAAATATAACTATCCTGACTGACAAATATCTGGAAAAAATCCAGAAAATAGAAGGAACGGATTTTTTTATTTCAAGCAAGGTTCTTTTAGCAGCTTCACTTCTTTTAAGAATTAAATCAGAAATTCTTTTAAATAAATATATCAAAAGTATAGACGAAATCCTTTTTGGGAAAAAAGAAAAGAAAAAACAAATTTTAGAAAGAATTGAACTTGAAGAAGAAATTCCAGAATTAATTCCAAGAAGCCCTATTCCCAGATTTAAAAGAGTTACACTAAAAGAACTAATTGAATCATTGAACAAAGCAATCAAAACAGAAAACAGAAGAATTAAAAAAGAAATAATAAATAAAAATGTTCTTAGAGAAACTTCTTTTTCATTACCAAAAAGAAAATTTAGTATTAAGGATAAAATAAAAGAAATTTATGAAAATTTATTTAAGCATTTTGAAAAAAATAATGATAAGAAAAAGATTTCTCTTACAGAATTTGTCAAGGAAAGCAAAGAAGAAAAAATAATTTCATTTTCACCATTATTACATCTGGAAGGTCAGAAAAAAATTTGGTTAGAGCAAGAATCTCATTTTGAGGAAATTTATATCTGGCTTAAAAAAACTTATTTAAAACATAATCCAGACCCATTTGCAGATTTAAAAAACGATATTGAAGAGGAGATAAATAAGTTAGATAAGAATGGAAAGAAAAGATTAGAAAAAATAAATAAAGAATTTGAAAACCCAATTGGAATTGATTGAATTATCCTTCACCTCTTATTTCAAGATAAAATTTTTCAGATATATTACCTTAAACATATTTTATGCATAGACTACTTTTGTGTAAGAATCTTTCCTAAGTTGGCCTTTTAATAATTCTATATCTTCTTCTCCCAGAGTTTGTATTTTTATATCAAACCTGGATATTTTATTAACCAAACCTCCACATCCAGAACACACGCTATTTTTGGGCTCTTGGTTATAAACCTCACTGCATTCTTCACATCTGTATTTGTAAATTGGCATTTGTCATTCAGGAAAGCACCTTTTAAAAACATTATTGCATTCTTGTTTAGTATGAAATTTAAAAAATGTGCAGTCTTATTTTCAGGAGGCAAAGATTCTTGCTATTCAGCATATTTAGCAAAGAAAAAAGGTTACAAACTTTCTTGTTTAATTTCTGTTTTTTCTAAAAACAAAGAAAGTTACATGTTTCATACCCCTTCAATTTTAAAAGTAAAAAAACAGGCAGAAGTTATGGAACTTCCTTTAATTATTCAAAAAACAAAAGGAAAAAAAGAGGAGGAGTTAAAAGATTTAGATACGGCAATAAAAAAAGCAAAAGAAAAATATAATATAGATACAATAGTTACAGGAGCAATAGCGTCTGTTTATCAAGCTTCACGGATAAAAAAAATCTGCGACAAATTAAATCTAAAATGTTTTAATCCTTTATGGCACAAAGATGAAATTAAATATCTTAATAAATTAATAAAAAATAAATTTAAAGTCATCATCACTGCTGTTGCTGCTTATCCTTTAGACAAATCCTGGCTTGGAAGAAAGATTGATAAAAAATTTGTTGAAGAAGTTAAACAACTTAAAGAAAAATATAAAATTCATCCGGCAGGCGAAGGAGGAGAATTTGAAACTTTTGTTTTGAACTGCCCTTTGTTTAAGAAGTCCTTGGATATAAAAAATCATGAAGTTTCCGGGAAAGATAACTCATGGGTAATGGAGATTGATGTTGAATAAAATATCTTGGAAGTTCATATTCCTTGAGTTCTGCAACATCTTCTAAAATTTTTATTTTCGCTTTTGTAATATTTAATTTCTGAACAAGTCTTGTCTCAATTTTTTCTTCTCTTTTATGATTTCTTACAAGAAACCTTATCAACCCTATTCCACTTTCTCCTCTTATTCTTTCTAATCTTTGCTTATATTTTATTATTCTTTTGTGGCTTTGGTGAAACCATTATAAAATAAGGTAGCCACCTTATTCTAACTAAAAAACGAGGTGGCTAAAATGAAAGAGATATCTGAACTTAAAACATTTTTGGTTTCAGCCAAAAAATTAATAAATAAAATTCCGAAGTTTA
>JAUWPB010000018.1 GCA_030611805.1 Nanobdellota archaeon
TTAAATAAAAAGAAATCTCCATCTCTTTAGAGTGGAGTAAAGTTTCTCCACGTAAATTATTTATTTCTAAAATAATTATTATAAGAAGGTTAGATACTAACCTCCTTGAATGTTACAATTAGCTGTAGCTTTCTTGCTAAATAAATCTTTCGGAGAAATAAAATGGAAATCCAAATGAATGTAAATCAATATAAAAAGATTAATCACAGCGTCGGAGTTATGATGCTTCACCTTGAGTGGTGCACTAAATATCGTTACAAGATGTTTAGAAAATTAAAATATAAAAATTTGATAACTGCATGTATTCGTAAATCAGCGTCGGGAAATTACATAAAAATTATTGAGATGAATGTTCAGCCCGACCATGTGCACTGTGTTGTAGAGGTGAGTTTTGTAATGTCTGCTTCAAAAACCTTGCAGATTTTAAAAGGAGGTTCGGCATTTTTGTTTTTCAAATTTCATCCAAAGGCAAAACTCCGTTATCCTCGAGGACATTTGTGGAGCAGAGGCAAGTTTGCTTCAAGTGTTGGGTTTGTCCAATTGGATTCTGTTAAAGAATATGTGAGAAATCAATCAGTTCACCACAATACTGATTTTATCTAAAACTCCTATCTGGAAACCGCACTCGCGGAGCGATTCGACCGAAGGGAGAACCTTTAGGGTGCGGAGGAGGTCATATATATCACTCACATTCTAAGATTTCAGAATTCCAAGAATCATATCCAAGGTTTTGGCAACATTCATCTTCCATGCCAGGTGTGACTGTCCCACATCCTCCGACTATTTCTTCTTTCACATCTCTTGCTAAAAATCCCCACCAAGAATTTCTTATCCTGATTATTTCCCCTGTTTCAGAATTAAGTTCTACCCTGACCCTTTCTCTAACAGAAATAAATCCAAAGAGTTTCGCTTGTTTTTTTGCCTGAACCTGATAAATCCCTTCTTCATCTAATTCAATTATTTGCTCTTCTAATTTCACTTTTGTTCTCTGCTTTATTTTTTCTTTTACTTCATCTGGAAGAACATTAATTTCTCTTGTTTGATTATCCTTGAAAATTCCATAAACTTTGCCCTCTGACTTATATAAAGTAACATTTGTTGACATATTAACATCTTTAACCTGAACAATTGTGTTCCCTGATTTTCCTGCGGTTATAGTCATTTCTCTTTCCCCATTTTCTAATTCACATTTCATAACAGAACCAGTACAAGTGCAGGATTCAGGGCATTCCTGAGTTTGAGTCATTACTCTTAATCTATTTTGGTCTTTAACAATTTCTTTAACTCTTGTCTGAGTCAGGACCCTTTCTTGAGATGTAGTTTGTGTTTGAATAGTATTATTTTCGCCAGCATTTTCTGCCTGAATCTGAATTTGTTGTGGCATGCTATTTCCATTAACTGCACAAACAAAACTAATACAAAACATTCCAAGAATCATTAACACCACTAATTTTTTCATAAGAATCTAAACAAAAATCTCTTTATAAAATTAACTAATTATTTCTACCCTCCATCTAAAAGTCGTTATTAATACATTAAAGATAGTCGCTGTTAGATAACTTTTACTCAATAGTTTGAAAGCTGTTATTAAATTAGTTTGAGTTTCTCATTGTCAAACTATTTCGCCCCAACCTATTAATCGCCAGTGTCCCGCAATATTTCTTGCTATCCCGACATTGTCACCTTTTAATGCAACTACCGGAATGTTTAAACTTAATTCAACGTCATCTTTGCTGATTTTTTCAACCACTCCGACACTAATTGTTGTATTAACACTCAGCATTAACATTTCTTTTGTTTTCAAGGGCTCAACTTTTTGATGACTCTGTATTCCCGAAACTTCTTCAAAGAGTTCTGATTTTATTTTTATGCTGTGGCTTATTTCCGGAAGTGTATTTTTTGTAGATGCCAAACACCCTGTCAATGAATCTGTTTTTGTCATAAAAGGATCTAATTCTGTTTCAATAGAAATGCTCGCTCCTGGAAGAACTTCCTTAACCGAATTGTTTCCTTTGAACAAAGAAAGAATTTCTGTCGTCAGAGTTTGATAAACATATTGATTGGCTTTTTTAATACTTAACCCTGGCTTTATTTCAATTTCATCGCCTATTTTTAACTTTCCTTTTTTCAGGATTCCGCCCAACACCCCTCCTCTTAAGTTATTAATTATTGTTCCTGGCCTGTTAATGTCAAAACTTCTTGCCACTAAAAAAATTGGTTTTGTGTTTACCTCTCTTTTAGGAATTTCCAGTTTGCAAAGCTCTTCTAATAATTTGTCAATATTAACTTCTTGTTGTGCCGACACCGGGAGTATTGGAGCATCTTCAGCCAAAGTTCCCTTGACAAATTCTTTAATTTCTTTATAGTTTTTCAATGCCTGTTCCTTGCTTACTAAATCTATTTTATTTTGGATTATAATTATATTTTTGATTTTTTTTGCCTGCAAAGCCATAAAGTGTTCTCTTGTTTGGGGTTTAATTCCCTCGTTTGCGGCAATAACTAAAATAGCAGCGTCAATGATTGCTGCCCCAGAGAGCATGGTTGCCATAAGCATCTCGTGTCCCGGCGCATCTATAAAACTTACATACCTTATTGGTTTTCCTTTATGAATATTATAATTCTCGCCTTCTTTATAGATAGTCATATCTGCATAACCCAGCTTAATTGTAATCCCCCTTTTTAGCTCTTCAGAATGTGTATCAGTAAACTTGCCAGTAAGCCTGCTAAGTAATGTCGTCTTTCCATGGTCTATATGTCCAACAACTCCTACATTTAGTTCCGGAAGATTTTTTTCAGCCATATAAAAACAATAAAAAATTCATTTAAATAACTTGTGAGACGTTAGTAGTTATGTTTAAAAAGTAAAATTTTCTTTGTTAGTTAAGTTCGCAAGCTCCTTGTCTTGATGTTAAGCTCGTGAACATTAATCAGCCCCCATAGTTCAGTGGCCAAGAATGCTGCCCTTTCAAGGCAGTGACCCGAGTTCGAATCTCGGTGGGGGCGTAATACCTTCTGGACCAATTAATGAGACTCATTTCCTGTCGGATATATTGCATCTCGACTGTACATATAAAGTTTAGGAGATTAGACAAAGAAATGAAAATAGACCCGTATAAACATAAAGAAAGATATTTGCGATGGAGAAAGGCAATCGGGGATGTGATTCCTGATATAAGCAGAAAAAACTCAGAGATTATATTACAATATCTTAATGATATGGAAATTGGGGTTAATATCTCTTCACTTAGTGTTAAAGGTGCGCGAGGATATAACAGATTAAACACTTTAAAGGACAAGCTTATATTCTTCTCGAAAAAGTTTAAGACAGGCTTTAATTTGGGCTGTGTGGCGGAAATTAAAGAGGAACAATTATTTCAATTCTTTTCAGACATGGAAAAAGGCATTATCAAAAGACAAGATGGAAATAATTTTATAGGAGTTAATAATTATGTTAAGATATTCAAAGCATTTTGGCATTGGTACCAAAAAATTGCCAGAAAACAAAATATAGAAATTAAAGATATCACTTTGGATTTAAATACCAGAGCAAATAAACCAAAATGGGTTTACTTAACAGAGGAACAAGTTAAACATCTTTATAGAAGAGCTGGACATAGATATAAAGTTTTGATAATGTTTTTATTTGATACAGGGATTAGGGCTCCAACAGAATTAATTAATATTAGAGTGAGAGATTTGTTTAATAATTATTCAGAATTACAGATAAGTGATGAAATTAGTAAAACTTTTGGAAGAAGAATTAAATTAATGATTTGTTCTGAGCTAATTAAAGATTATATTGAAGAACATGATTTAAAACCAGAAGATCAGCTATTTCCTATAAATCCGACTGTTGTTAATAGATATCTTAAGAAGTTAGCTGTGAAAGTTTTAGGCAAAGGCATGAGTGAAGCAGGAGAATTATATTCCAGATTATCTATGTATGATTTTAGACATTGTGCCTGTTGTTATTGGTTGCCTCGTTACAAATCAGAAAGTGCTTTAAAATACAGGTTTGGATGGAAAAAGTCAGATAAAATCCATTATTATTCTGAGTTGTTAGGGATGAAAGATACAATTCAGGAAGAGGATTTGTTGATTGATGTTACTAAAACAGAAATTGAAAAAAGACTTGGAAAAGCTGAACAAGAAACTGAATTTTTAAGAGAAGACAATCAACAAATGAAAATGCAAATGAAGAGGATTATGGAATTTGTGATAAAATTAGAATCGCAAATGGGGGTAATTGCATAGCAAATAATTCAACACCACAGGAAGAGAATCCTGAGAACTTAATTATATTTGTAATCTTGGGGGTAATTTTATTAACACCACTCTATGAAATTGTGAGAAAACAATGGCTTATTTTTCAGGAACAAAGTATTATCTTTTTTTATACATTAATCAATAATTCTTTTACTAAATTAATCTTGTTCTTTTTATTGGGAATTTTGGTAAGTTATATTTTTTATTTAATCTATCGTTTGGCTAAGAGAAGAAGACAGGAAAAATTTGGACTTAAAATGAAATTAGAAGCAGAGCAAAAAAGAATTGATCAATTTTTAAAAACTAACCTTAGGGAGCTTGAAGCAAATAAATTGAAATCAAAATTACATAAAGTGAATAAATCTCGGCTTATAGAAAAATATCCCAAACTAAAAAATAAAATAAAAGAAGTAAAAAATGTTTTGATTGAACTTAAACATAAAAGCGAGATGAATCAAATAATTAATGAGAAAATTCATCTGAGAGAAGATGTTAAACAATTAAAAGAAGAAAAAGAAGAATTAGAAAGAAAAGATGATTCAAAAAGAGCGAATGTTGAATATAATTTGGAGTTAGATAAGAATCCAGTATTTGATAAATCAAAACTAACCAAAACAGAAATAGAAGTTCTTCTGAAAAAAGGTTATACTCAAACAAACGAGTACTGTGTTGCCAAAAGAGGAATTATCACAATTCTAATTAAACCAATTTTGAACCATTCAGTTGCCCACACATTTCTTGTCTGGTCTGCTAGACAATTACTGGAGGAATATGGAGTAATTGAAAACATAAAAGAGCATGAAACAAGAGATGCTGATCTCACTTTTGAGGTTGATGAAAAAGTTTTTGCAATTGAGATTGAAACAGGTTCACTTCTAAGAAAAAAGAAACAGCTTAACGAGAAAATAATCTATCTAAATAAGAAATATGGGAAAATGTGGATGATCATTGTGTCAAATAGGAATTTGGTTAAAAAATATAAGCGATTTGGGAGGTGCATTCAGCGAAAACAAGTGCTCAAAAAACTGGAAAAAATGATCAATTTTTAACATCCGCTTTTTGCGGATGTGATTTAGTTTTATCGTCGGTAGGACTATGAAAAAGAGTCACTTGTAGGCGCTCTTAATATATGTATATATACATACATAATATACATAAATATCAAGGGATAAGACACAGACGTTTTAGTATAGAAAAGAATAAAAGAAGCTATTCCTTTAATTTTAAATGGCAAACTTGTCTGAAAAAGAAACTAGACAAAAGATAATTGATCCTCAATTAAATGATGCTGGATGGCTTAAAGCCTATGTGAAAGATGAAATAAACTCACTTAAATCCAATTTCGTGACAAAAGATTATGTTCCTTTTAGTGGAGAAATTGAACGAGGGGAAGACAGATTCATAGATTATCTTTTACTTGGCGAAGACAATTCTCCGTTAGCAATAATTGAGGCTAAAAAGTCGTCTGTTAGTTTTTACAAAGGGCGAATTCAAGCAGAAACCTATGTGAAGGATATTGAAAAACAAACAGGGGAAAAATTACCTATCTTCTTAACAAATGGAAATGAATGGATGTTTATTGATCAAAAAGGCGTTGAAAGGAAAGTGAGCAAACCATTTGCTCAGTCAGACTTAAAGAGGAGAAGAAATCTTTATCTAAACAAAAGAAATCTTTCTGAGGTAAAAATAAATCCCAAAATAGTGGATAGAGAAAAAAGCATTATAGTTGTCAAAAAATTAGCAGAATATTTTGAGCAAGGACATCGGTCTGCTCTTATTAACATGGCTACAGGAACAGGTAAAACAAGGGTTGCAATGGCAATAATTGATTTATTGATGAATGGAAATTATGTTAAAAATGTTTTATTTGTTGTAGATAGAATTACATTAGCTAATCAAGCAAAAGAAGCAGGATTTAAAGAATTTTTTAATGAACCTGTTTGTGAATTGAATACCGAGGGATTTTCTCCTACTGCAAGATTTTATGTTTCAACTGTTCAAACATTGATGTCAAAAAAGAATAATAAACATTTCTTTGAACAATTCAGTTCTGGATTTTTTGATTTAATTATTTTTGATGAAGCTCACAGATCTATTTATGATAGAAATAATTTGATAATAAAATATTTTGATACAATCAAATTTGGATTAACTGCCACTCCTTCAAAGGCAGAGAGCAGAAATACCTTCAAGTTGTTTAATTGTGAAGATAAGAAACCAACAATAAAATACAATTATAATGACGCTGTAAGAGATGGAATTTTAGCACCCTACAATGCTCAAATAATTGAAACAAAAGTTTTATCTTTAGGTATTGAGGGCAAAAAATTAACTTCTGAAATTAAAACAGCTTTAATGAAACAAGAAGAAAATCCCGAAATTTTAGAACTTCCTGGCTCTGCATTTGATAGAGTTTTTATGGATAGTAAAACAAATGAATTAATTATTAGGGAATTTATGTCTAGATGTTATAAATCAGATGAAGGGTTGCCCTGTAAAACAATCTTTTTTTGTGCGAGTATCAGGCATGCTAAGGAAATGAAAAGATTGTTCAACAACCTTTATCCAAATATTAGCAAAGAGATTAAATTAATTACTTCAGATATGGCTCGTTATATTGACGAGGTTCAAAGATTTAAATTAGATTCTGAACCGAGAATTGCTTTGTCTGTTGGAATTTTAGATACTGGAATTGATATTCCTGAAATATGCAATTTAGTTTTTATTAAACCTGTTTTTTCAAATATAAGGTTCTGGCAGATGTTAGGGAGAGGGACAAGAAATATGAAAGCGTGCAGACATAAGGAATGGCTTCCAACAAAAGAAGGCTTCCCTTCAAAAGATGATTTTCTAATTTTAGATTTTAAATTTGGGGAACATTCAAATGTTAAATATCATAAGTTGAAAGAGACAAAAGAAAAAGCAGGAGTTTTAGATGCTAAAACAAAAATATTTTTACAGAGAGTGGATTTGTTGGAAAAACCCTTAAAAGAAAACGAGAAAAAAGTTGTAGAAAATAAGATTTTTGAAACTATTAATTCATTGGATAAGAAATCATTTATCATCAGAGAAAAACTTCCTGTAATAAAAAAAGTTGTTTCAAAGAAATTTGATTTGAAAGAACATATAAAAGATTTAAGAGAAGAAATCGCCCCTTTGTTAATATTTACTCCAGCAGATAACGCTAAGATTTATGCTTTTATATTGAAGGTAGAAAAATTATTTGATTATATAAAAGAAGAACAATTTAACAAGATAGATAAGACAAGAGAGTTTATTTTACAGAAATTAAAAAATATTCTAATGAGGGATAACTTGGATGCTGTTAAAGCTAAGGTCAAGGAAATCAAAAAAGTTTTTCAAGAAGAGTTCTGGGATGATTTAACTTTTGATAAAGTTGAGTTTTTAGTTAAAGAAATAGCGCCCTTGATAATTTATTATACTTCTAATCCTAGAAGGATTTTGCAAGTAGAGGCACCTGATTGGATAATTGCTGAGGAAGAAGTTAAACTTGAAATTGAAGAAGATCCCAAGTTTAAAGAGTTTTTAGAATCAAATCCTTTAATTAAAAAAATAAAAAAAGGAGAGGGTATTACATCTAAAGAATTATTAAAATTAGAAAAACAATTGTCAAAGTTAAATTCATATTGGACAATTGAGAATGTTCAAAAGATAAGGAAGGTTGATTTTTTAATATTCTTGCATCAGATTATTGGGCTAACTCAAGAGTATGACCCAAAAGTAATGATTGAAAGGGAATTTGATAAATATGTTATCCATAACAACCATAAATACAATTCAGAACAATTAGAGTTTTTGGGATTATTGAAGAAAGTTTTTGCTGAGAGAAAATATATTGAATTAAAAAGTTTAGCTGAGCATCCATTGGCAGAAGAACGTCCTCTTGATAAATTTTCAGAACAACAACTTAAAGAAATTGTTGTTAATTGTGGAAAATTGAGGATGAAGTGAAAAAAGGTAAACTTGGGGTTTACCAAAAAACACAGATAGAAAAGCTTAAATAGTTCATTTTGTTAAGAGTTCTATGGTAGAAAATCTAACAGAAGAGGAGAGAGACAATGTTAAGATAGTTTCCTCGAAGCTTCCACGAAATGAATTTGCTAATTTTAGGGAATTATGTAATATTGAAAATAAAACTTCCAGCAAAAAAATTCGAGAACTAATTAACAAAGAAGTGAATGAAAGGTTCGGAGGCATGTACAAAAGTAAATATGATATGGAAAAGATTAAACAATTTCAGGTACACACTATTAATGATTATAATGATAGCCAAATAATAAATGATATTTGTAAGGTGAATTTTGTGGAAAGAACCGATGGGAAATTTACTCAAATTGGTTTAAGACCAATAATTAAAGAAGATATTTTTCTCCCCGAAGGAAATGTTGATCCTCGCCTTCCATCACTGGGTATGCAAATTACAATGGGGGAAAGAGACTTTTTAATACAAAACATTTTAGATAATAAAGAAATACAAAGAGTAAAAATTAAGAAAGAGGAAATTAAAGAATTTCCAAAAGAAATGAATTTTCGTGAATCAACTGTTCTAATTTCCCTTGATTTTTTTGTGGGGCTTTCTCAAGAACTTATGCACAGAATTGAATATAAAGATTCCAAGGTAATCCTTGATTTTTATCATAAATTGATTTTTGTTCCAGGAAAGATGATGAAAGGAAAAATAATTTTTATTGATAAAGATGCAATACTTTGGACAAAACAAAAATTTTATAATCAGTTTACAGGTAAGGATGAGAGTTTAGATATTTCTATTGAGCCAAAAATTGGTGGGAAGGTGGATATTATTGCAAGAAGTGTGAATAGGATTAAGTCTCTTGATAATGAAATGATTAAGATATTGGAGGTTGAAGAATGAAAGAAATGAAATTTTTTCATAAATTGACTTTGTTTTTTAGTTCTTTATCTCCTTTATTTTTATACTTAATATACAAATTAACAACCTTAGAAATACCTTATAAGATTATTGCCATTATTCTTTTATCTGCGTTGTCTATGGGCAGTATAACAATTTTCTTTTATCATTTTAGAAAAAGAAAAGAACCAGATTATGAATTAAAGATAAAATCATTTGATAGCAAAACCTCTTCAAAAATTAAAGAAATCTTACCATATATCTTATTCTTATTAAGTTCAGAATTATTAAATTTAACAATAATAAGTACAGTAATATTAATTTTATATTACCTTATTTTATATTATAAAGATGAAGAGTCTCTTTTATTAAATCCTTTGTTTATTGTGTGGAATTTGAATTTATTAGAAGTTAAAGACAAGGAAGATAATAAATATCTATTATTGACTAAGAAGAAAAAGATAATGAAAGAATCTATAATCGAATTTAATTGCATAAGTGGGAGAGTGATAAGGCAATGGAATTAGATTTAAAAGACTGGAAAGTGAAGGCATATTTGATAGAACGAAAAACAACTAGCCAAAAACCAGAGAATTATTTAATTCCCAGAATCTTAGATTTAAATGATGAATTCAAGAGAGAATTTAAAGAGATTCTTAATAATTTTCTTACACATAACAATTTGGATAATAATTTCATTGAGTTTTTTTCTTCAGATTTGAAAGATAAAAAATATAAGATAACTAAAAAAGATGTTGATTCAAAAAATAAAGTATTTGATATTTTACTTAAAAGAATTAAGAATAATTCTAATTTAGAGGTTTTGAATAAAGAATTTAAAAAGAATTATCTTCTTATTGTTGAATTCGTCCATAATCAAGAAAAGATATATTATTTTAGAAAACTTAATAAAATAAAAGCAGGAAGCAAAAAGTGGTATTCAGTATATTCAGGAGAATTAAGATTATTTGAGGGAGATTTTTTTTGGTTTGATAAGTATATAGATTTTGTCTATATAGATAATATTGATAATTCAAATAAAAATGAAACTTTTTTTATTAATACAAAAAAAATATTTGAAATAATTTTTAAAATAAATGAGTATTATGTAGATAAATCAAAGAAATTTTTTGATAAGTTTAATGATTTACTTGTATTTACTGACAATTCACTTAAAGAAGTGTTAATTAATGATAACATTCTCAATAAAAGAATATCCAGAATTCTAGGATATTCTGATGCTATTAGTTATAAAAAATTAAAAGAAATTGAATCTACCACAGATAAAATTTTGGGATATAAGTTAAAAGACAACAAGATAGAGATAAAAGATAAAAAATCAGCTAGAGACTTATTTGATGTTATAGAAGAAAGAATAGGAACACCGATCTATAATAAGACAAAGATTATCAGATATTATGAAAAAGAGGAAATTTTGAAGAATGGAAACTAAATCATCGCCCAATAACTCTTTGGAAATAAGCAACCACTTAAAAAATCTTAGTGATGCAGAAAAAACTCCAACCACTTCAGAATTTCCATTTAATTTAATTTCAAAAAAAATTAGTTTTTTAAATATGTTTTGTAAGATAGTGGATAACCATCCTGAAGAATTAGAAGGGAGTTATAGAATTCAATCCAAGGAAAGAAAGTTTAAACCTTCTGCATCATTGGTAGATTATTTTATATTAAATATTTTTATGTTTTATGAATGTGCTAAAAGAAAGTTTAAATTTAAAGATTCGGATTTACCCCCCACTTATAAAAAAGTAAAAAGATTTAGGCATAAAGTTATGGCTCACTTTGATAAAAAAATAAAGACTAATGCTCAACTTGTAAAAGAATATATTATAATTAATAACCCTAATTTTAAAGGATTTGATAAAATCTACAAAGATTATTTAAAATTTAGAGAGGAAATTTTTAAAAGGATAAAAAATGAAAACTAAACAAACGCCTGAAGGATTTAAGAAATCCAGAAAAGCAAGGAGGATAAAACAAGATGGATAAAAAAGAACTTCTTAATGATATAAAAAGTTTTATCACAAATCATAAGGAAAACTATAGTGGAAAAGTCTTAATTAGTTCTGTGATTATAAAAGAAGATCATACATGGAAGAATTGTTTAACAAAGATAAAACTAATTAACAAAGAGGAAATTATCTCTCCAAGAAAAAATATTCTTTATGATGTTTTTGCTTTATTAGAAGTTATAACTTCTATAGAAAAGTTAATTAAAATAATAGAAAATATCGAAGAGGGATTTAAGATTGGAGATTTTGATATAACATGTAACTGGCAAATAAAGTATGATTATCAAGGTTATAAGCCAAGTAATAATGATTATTCAGATTTTGCGGGAAATTTATATTTTATTGGAGGTCCAACAATTTTACCGGTAATGTACCCTACAGTTAAATATGGTGTGCCTTGTTATAAAAATGGTCTTCATGCAATTAAGAGTTGGTTAAATTTAGATGAATTTCATAATTATTCTGATGCTCGTTTAGGTAAGATTATTCTTTTTGTTCCTAATTTTAGAGCAAGAATAAAAAATTTGGAATTAAAGGATAATAAATTAATAATTACTATTGAAGGTAATAAAAAAATTCTTAAAGAATTAGAATGTCAGATTGTTTATTCAACTAGGGGTAAAATATACCAGAAGAATGCTAAATTTACTGGCAAAGCAGAAACGTCCTTTTTAATAGAAGAAGAACCAGATGAGATTTTTGTCCAATTAGTTACATCAGAAGGAGAAAAAATAGATTTTTATGAAGACACTCCTTATAGACATAGTGGGAAAGAGAGATTATTGAAAAGAGATATTAATAAAAAAGTGATAGAGAAAATTAAAAATGGGGAAAATGAAATAACAGAATTTAAACCTTTCATAAACAAAGGTGATGAAAAAGAGAAAGAAGTCATAAATACAATCATCGCTTTTGCTAATTGTAGAGGGGGAAATTTAATCTTTGGAGTAAATGATAATTGTGAGGTTATTGGTATTCCAAAGAAATTAATTAAAGGAAAAAGTTTTGCTGATTTCATTAAAGAATATACAGGAGATCTAAGAAAATTTGTTAGTGACAGAATAAATAAAAAGTTAAAACTTGATTTCAAATCTTATGAGTTTAGTAATAATATTATTTTAGAAGTATTTGTTGAGGAGGGAAAAAATAAACCCTATGCAACAACACCTGAAAATCAAATTTATATTAGGAGGGGTGCAAATAATAGAATGCCTGATCCAGATACAGAATTACCTTTATTGATAAAAAAATGAAAACTAAACAATTACAAGAATGTTGGAAAGAAGAAGATAAAGCCGTAGAATTTTTATTAAATAAAAGTGAAAGGGTTTTTAAGAGGAATTTATCCAATATTGATAAAATTGATTCTAAATTCATTCAATTGCTTGTATTTGTAACAGCAGTTTTTTTATTTTCTGTTAGATTTATACAAACCCCCAACACCTCATTTTTATTTGGAATATATCTTTTTTCAATATTAAGTTTTTCTTCTTCTATAGTTTTGATTTTTTTTGGTTTTAGGGTTAGAAAATATCGGGCTGTTGATACAAATAAATTAGTTAAAGAATTTATTTCAAGAGAAGATCAATCTGAGATTAAGTTAAAAAAGGATGTTATAGGTATTTTATCTTATAGAGTAGAAGATATTAAAAGAACAAATTCAAAAAAACAAAAATATTTTGATTGGTCTGCAATTTTGATTGGTTTTGGAATTATTATGATTTTAATTTTAAAATTATTAGGAGGCATAAATGGCTGAAGAAGAAGTTTCTCAAGAAGAATCTGAACCAAACCAGTGGTTTAATCCAAAATTGGAAACTACTGAAAATTTGGAACAAAAGGAAAATTTAGATAAAAAAAAGAAAGAATAAAATGCAACAGAGAAATAATAAATCGCAAGGATGGAAACAGATAGAGCTGGGAGAAGTTTTGAACTATGAACAACCAACTAAATACATTGTTGAAGATACAAATTATAATGATGATTATAACACGCCAGTTTTAACAGCAGGGCAATCATTTATTCTTGGACATACAAATGAAACAAATGGAATTTATGATAATTTGCCTGTAATCATTTTTGATGATTTTACTACAGCCAACAAATTTGTTACTTTTCCATTTAAGGTAAAATCTAGTGCTATGAAGTTATTAACATCAAAAAATAAAGAAGTTGATTTAAAATTTATTTTTTTATTAATGCAAACGATCAAATTTAGTTCAACAACTCATAAAAGGTATTATTTATCTAAATATCAATATCTTAAAATCCCTCTCCCTCCCATCTCTATCCAGAAAAAAATAGTTAAAACTCTCGAACAAGCTGAAGCATTAAAAAATCTTAGAAAGCAATCAGATAAATTAACTGACGATTATTTGAAAAGTGTTTTTAATGAGATGTTTTTGAAGAAGGGATTTGAGGAGGTAGAATTAGAAAAAGTTACAGAAATAATTATGGGACAATCTCCTGCTGGTTCTTCATATAATAAAAATAAAATTGGGACGCCTTTTTTTCAAGGTAAAAGAGAATTTGGAGAAAGATATCTTAAAGTTAAAAATTGGACAACTGAGCCCTCAAAAATTGCTGAGCCAAATTCAATTTTAATGTCGGTTAGAGCCCCAGTTGGTTCGGTAAATATTTGTAATATCAAATGTTGTATTGGGAGAGGATTGGCATCAATAAATCCAACTGAGAAAAGTGAACTTGAGTATATTTATTTTTTACTCCAGACAACAGAAAAACAAATAGCGGATCTCGGTTCAGGAAGTACATTTAAAGCAATAAATAGTAATCAACTTAAATCCCTCAAAATCCCTCTCCCTCCCCTCTCCCTCCAAAAAAAGTTCGCCTTAATTGTGGAGAAAGTTGAAAAAATTAAAGAAAAACAAAAACAATCAGAAGAAAAATTAAATAATTTATTTAATGCTTTGATGCAGAAAGCGTTTAAAGGGGAGATAGTTTAAGATGGAAGGAAAATTAAATCTCTGGTTAATTTTAGATTTGTTTGTAAGAATTATGACTATGATTGCAGTAGTTATCATTTTGGCTAAATCTTTTCAGGGAATAATCCTATCATTATTCGTCATTTTGTTTATCTCTTGGGCATTTCGTCCAGTTTATTTAGCATTCAAGAATTTTAAATTACCTAAAAAGAAATCAAAGAAGAAAAAGTTTGATTGGAATCAGAGAAATTTTTGGATTTCATTTTTAAGTTTGATTGTTCTTGTTATTTTATCTATTGGGATTACAATATACCAAACGCCTAAACCAGACATATCTTATCAGCTATATGTAAATACTGAAACTGGAACATTAGATATATACTTCTTTAATACTGGAGAAAGAGCAGTTATTTTATCAAATTTAAGTGTTTACGAAGTAGGAAGTGATACATTAACTTTATCAAATCAGGGACTTCCAGAAATGATTTCTCCTTTTTCAGATGTTAAATTAATATCAACTAACGAAAAAATAAAGGAAAATACAGACTACATTATTAATTATTGTTATATTTGGGGAGAAGATAGTAAATGTAAAAAGATTGGACCAAGACCTTTAAAGAATGTATATAAATTTAATATAGATTTGTCTATAACCTTCGCTGATAGTGTTTCTATTTCCATAATAAGGGTTAGAAATAGCTCAATAGTTAATTTCGAAGAGAAGTCTCTTAATAATTATGAAACTATTTGTTATATAGAAAATACTGGGGGAAATCCAGAAAGATATGTCATAGAAGATTTAAATTTTTCTACACCCTATATTTCTCCTTATGAAACATTTGATTTTAAATGCAAAATTAAAAATGGAAAAGTGAATAAAATAATCTAAGATGAAAAATAAAAAAGGATTTGCAGATCCATATACAATAGCAATAGTTGCAGGAATAATCATATTAATATTAATCTTGGGATGGTATAACTCTTCTACAAAATCAGAAGAAGAAATTGAAGCTGAAAAACTAAGGAGCCAAGAGTTACAAGCACGATTATATGAGACACAAACAGATTTAAATGAAGCAAATAAAATTATCCAGAACCAAACAACCCAAATAAATAAATTAATAATAGAATTAAATCAATATCAAAATGCATATGAATATTTTCCTTTATTTTGGTTGACTAATATTAAGATTAATAATTTTTGGGTGATAGTCATTAATATCTCCTTAGCCCTTTTTTCAGTTTCTTTATTTAAAATTATAATTAAATTTGGTAAAAACAAAAGATGAATAAAAAATCTCCATTTAATAGAGCAATAGAAAACGGTTTTGCTATTATGACTGATGAAGAACATAAAGATCAAATTCAAACATTAAAAGATCAGGAAACAATCCATAATCAAGAATATGAGAATTTAAGCTATTTATTTCTAGGAATAGGATTAGGAATAATTGGAAGTTATGTTTCAACATGGATTTATGAAATAACAAGAAGGGGCTGGTCTTTTCATATTATAGATATAGTCTTTATTTTAATTTTTATAACCTTAATTCTACTCCTTAGTCATAAGTTAAATGAATATAAATCTAAATTAAAAATGTTAGAAGATTCTAGAAGGATCTTTGAAAAGAATAACGTTATTGTTACAAATCAAGAAAAATTTAACAAATATTTAAAATCTAAGAGGGATAATGATTAAAATGAAACTTCGAGGTAGAAAATTTTTCAAATTAGGAAAACTAAAGGCAATGATTGCTGGAGGGATTTCTAGAAAAGGACACCCATATGTTTATGCTGGTGTGAAATCTAAAAAAGGTTTATCTGCTGGAGCATCAATTGGAACAAAAGGAAAACAAGTTTTTGCAAGCACAAATCAAAAACAAAAGCAATTAAGAATAAAACATAACTTAACCTTTGGAAATACAAATCTTAGGATTAAATCAGGAAAAAAGAAAAAACCACATTATTAAAATGCTATACTCAACCAATAAAACCCGGCATAGCAAGTTTTTTAAATACCGCAATGTTACTATTAATAACATGAACCCTGGTGATCCTAAGGGGTCGCCAGATGAGTCTTTTTTCTTGATTAACTATTTAAACTTAACGAGGTCTATATCTAAATGGAAGACACAATAGTTTTTATTGATGCAGGATTTTTATCTAAACTTTCCAAACATTTTGGAAAAGGAAAATATTTAATCTATGATTTATTTGAGCTTTCTAAAGGTATTGCAAAAAAACAAAATTCATTCTGTAAAAAAACTTTTTATTATACTGCCCCACCTTTTATTTCAAGTAAACCAACACCAATAGAAACCAAAAAGAAAAAAGGTTATGATAATTTTGTTGAAAAACTTTCTAAGAATAAAGATTTTATTATACGTGAAGGAAGATGTCAAAGATTAAAAATTGATGGAAAATTTATCTACAAACAGAAAGGCGTAGATTCCTTAGCAGTTATAGATTTAGTTAATGTTACAATTGATTATCCCAATATTAAAAGAATCATTCTTATTGCATCAGACTCTGATTTTGTTCCAGTAATAGACAGCCTAAAGAAAAGAGGAGTAAAAACGATCCTCTACACATATTATGAAAAAGGGAGAAAAGCAACATTTTCAACATCCAATGAATTAATAAAATCAGTACATAAATATGTTTTGTTGGAAAAAGAAGATTTCACTATTTGCCCAATAAAAAAGGAGAAAAAGAAATAAAATGTTACATCCAGAAATTAAATCAAAAATAAACAAGCTTTGGGATAGATTTTGGAGCGGAGGAATTTCTAATCCCTTACAGGCAATTGAACAAATGTCTTATCTAATTTTTATGAAAAGACTTGAAGATGAAGACATAGCACGAGAACAAGAATCTAAATTAACAGGAGAACGATTTGTTTCTTTATTTGAAAAATGTCAAGATTGTAAATGGAGTGTTTGGACAGAAGATTCTGCAGATAAAATCTTAAATCATGTGAGAGATAAAGTATTTCCATTTTTAAGAGAACTTGGAGGGGAGAAATCTCTTTATTCAAAATATATGAAGAATGCTTCTTTCTCAATCCCAACTCCTTCTCTTTTAATCGAGGCTGTTAAAATCATAAATGACATGCATATTAAAGAACAAAACAGAGACACACAAGGAGATATTTATGAATATCTTTTAGGCGAACTAAGAACTGCGGGAAAAAATGGACAGTTCAGAACTCCAAGACACATAATAAAGATGATGGTTGGACTTGCAAATCCTGTATTCGGAGATAAAATTTGTGATCCTGCTTGTGGAACCGCTGGATTTTTGGTCAATGCTTATGAACATATTCTTAAAACAAAAACTTCTAAAGATTTAATAAAACAAGATGAAGAAGGGAACCAATATAATTTCAAAGGAGATAAGCTAAATACTAATCAATCAAAAATGCTTAAGGAAAGCACATTATATGGATTTGATATTGATCAAACAATGGTCAGAATATCTTTAATGAATTTAATGATGCATGGAATTAAACATCCGAATATAAACCAGATTAATACTCTTTCAAAAAGATTCACACAAAATAATTATTACGATTTAATCTTAGCCAATCCTCCTTTCAAAGGTAGCATTGATGTTTCAGAATTAAGCGATGACTTTAGAACAAAAACAAAAAAAACAGAATTATTATTCTTGGAACTTATGTTTAATCTTTTAATTAATGGGGGGAGATGTGCAGTTATTGTTCCTGATGGAGTTTTGTTTGGAAATTCAAAAGCTCATAAAAATATAAGAAAAATTTTAACAGAAAGATGCAGACTAGATGCGATTATTTCCATGCCTTCAGGAGTGTTTAAACCCTATGCAGGAGTTTCCACTGCTGTTTTATTTTTCACAAAAGGGGAATCAACAAAAAAAGTATGGTTCTATGATATGGAAAATGATGGATTTAGTTTAGATGATAAAAGAGTAAAAACAGATAAGAATGATATTCCAGATATTTTAGAGAAATTCAAAAAAAGAAAAAAAGAAAATCCAACAGACAGGAAGAGTAAATGCTTTTTTGTTCCAATAGAGGAAATAAAAGAAAATGATTTTGATTTAAGTATTTCAAAATATAAAGAAATCATATACGAAGAGATTGAATATGAAAAGCCTTCCATCTTAAAGAAAAAAATATTAGAAATAGAGGATAAAATTTCCAAAGGGCTAAAAGATTTAGAGATTTAATTGCTTATTATTCTCACAACTCCATCCTTTTTCATTTCCAATTATAATGTGATCAACAAGTTTTATTTCAATCAACAATCTTTAAAGTCATAGTAATTTTATCTCCTTCTTCTCTAACTCTTAACCATCCTCCTTTAATTTCATAACTTTTTGGTAAATGAAAAACAAATCTCCTCTGCATAAATTCTGGTTTTACGAGTTTAGCCCCTACTTTTTTAAGTTTCTCTCTAACTTCTTTCTTATCTATATTTGGGAATGTTGCTTCATATTCTATATCCATAAATTGGAAAACCTGTTTGTTTAGCTTGCATTATTAAGTGGTCTTTGGAAGTCTTAAAATTATCTGCATCAGTAAAAATAATATTTAAAGGATAGTTTGACTCAGAGTTTATAGTTTTTTTTAATGTGCTGATTTTTTGTTTAATTTCTTTTTCATAAAGTGTCTGCAGTTTTAAATTCTTAAATTTATGTAATACACAAACAAGGTCTATATCTGAGTCTTTTTTTTCTTGTTTTCTTGATGAAGAACCAAATAAAATAATAAAAGCAATTTCATGAGGGATTTTTTTTAAGAGATTTTTTAAAGGGATTCTTATTTCGGGATTTAGGTTATCAAATCTTTCCTTGTCAATTGGGCTAAATAGCAGAGATTTTTTTGAGTCAGATATTTTATAAAAGATGTTTGATGCCTGCTTGTTTTCTTTTATGTTTCCTGTATTTGTTAATTTTTTTAAAATGTTCTGAAGAGAGCTATTAGAAAGTTTTGTGGTGTTTTTTAATTCTGTAAAATAAAGCCATTCTTTTTTTGAATTATAAAATGCCCTATAAATTTTTTCTTTTGCTTCCATGAAAAATAGAATATTCAGGGGTTTTTAAAGTTTGCCATCTTTTGGTATTATTTTGCCAATTATTGGTAGATTGCCCTTAATCCTTCAACCCTTCTCAAGAATACGGCGAAGTTTTCGATTCTTATTCATTAATGCTAATCTTTCTCCCTCAAAAATTTCCAAAATCTGCTCCTGAATTTTTTTACTATTAATATCCCCGGAAATTGTTTTAATTTTATGCCTAAATCATCATAAAGAATTTGATTATGGTGAAAGAAAAATATTAGAACATAATAAAGAAAAAGTAATCTTTGAATTAAATAACAATAAATACAAAATTTCTTTAGAAGTAAAAGAATAAAAAATAGTGTAATAATAACTGGAAATTATTGACTGAGAAATAATTCCGCACTCATCAAGTAAAAACCAACTTTTAAAAACAAAGTTCTTTTTGGTATTTTTATGGACTTTAGAAGATTGGATGCCTCCCAAAGAAATTGGAAGAGTTATTTTTTAGCATTAATTTATCTTTATGTTTTAACAATTCTTGGATCTCTTTTATCATTAAATCGTCTTGGAGGAATTACATTTGAATTTAATTTTAGAAATTATTTAGAACACTTTATAGCAGGAATTTGTTTTCCTTCAGTATGGGTTATTTTAGTGATCGCTTTTTGTATGTTATTAAGAATAGTGTTTTCAAGATCTTTTGAATTGGGATTGTTAATATTTTTTAGTATTATTTGGATTTTATTTGAGATATGGTTTCAATTTATTAATTCTTTTAATGAAGGTTCTTTTATTCAAATTTTCTTTTATTTACTAGGAGTTTTTTTGTTTTGGGTATTTTATTGTAAATTTTTGTTAAAAGTAAATGAATAATTTTTTCAAGTTAGTTCTGCACCCCTAAAGTAGCAACTCCATTTCAACAAACCTTCCAATCATTCGGCAGGGGCGTACGGAACATTTAAAAGGTATTCTATCTTATTTTTATGAAGTTAGATGTATTCGGGCATAAGCAAAGATATGAAAAATGGAAAGAAGTTGTGCAAGAAATAAAGAGGTAAAAAATGGGTGTTTTAAGAACAATTGACATTTTAGATATTGAAGGAATTGGGGTTAAATATAGATCTGCACTTAAAAAGGCTGATATAAATAATATTGATGATTTTCTTGATAAAAGTAT
>JAUWPB010000002.1 GCA_030611805.1 Nanobdellota archaeon
AGTTGCTGCAGTAATTGAAGTGTATTTTACTCCTATTTTGTTTAATTAAGGAAATATTTATATAGAGTTTTAATTTTTCTAATACAATCTATTTATTTAAAATGAATAAAGACATCAGCAAAGAAATTACAGAAATTCCAAATGCAAAAGAGGAATTAGATAGAAGAAAAGAGAAAGTGATTAATTTCCTGAAAGAAAAAAAAGACTGGGCATATTACTTAATCCTCTCATTTATTGTATTTATCAGCGTTTATATCAGAACAAGAAATATTCCTAAACTAAAAGATATAACCACTGGGACCTGGACTTTGGGTCCTGATTTAGATCCTTTTCTTTTCCTGAGATGGGCAAAAGATATTGTTAAACATGGAAGTTTAATGACTTTTGATGCAATGAGATATGTTCCACTAGGGTATGATACAGCTGGAGAGATGAAATTACTTTCCTATATGATTGCATGGTTTTATCATTTCCTGTCATTTTTTTCCAAAGAAGTTACAGTTACTTATGCTGCAGTTTTATTTCCTGTAATAATGTTTGGTTTGACAGCAATTGCATTTTTCCTTTTTGCCAGAAAAATATTTTACAAAGAAAATAAAAAAATAAGGAATATAATTGCATTAATTGCCACTGCATTTTTTGTTGTTATTCCTTCTTTATTGCCGAGGACAATTGCAGGAATTCCTGAAAAAGAATCTGCTGCTTTTTTCTTTTTGTTTATGGCATTTTATTTATTTTTAGAAGCATTTACATCTAAGGAAATCAAAAGAAGTTTAATATTTGGGATTTTATCAGGAATTTCAACTGCTTTAATGGCTTTAATTTGGGGCGGTGTGATTTTTATTTTCTTTACAATTCCCTCTGCTTTTCTTTTATCTTTTATCTTTGGAAAAGTGGGAAAAAAAGAATTCTATATCTATTCTTCCTGGATGATTACTTCTTTCACAATCATGATGCCTTGTTCTACAAGATATCATTTAAAAAATTTAATTATGTCAACATCAACCGGATTAGCTATTGGTGTTCTTGTCATTGTTGGAATGAGTTTATTAATTATGAAAAATAATAAATTAAAAGAAATAAGAAAAAGAACAAAACTTCCAAGGGAAATATTTTCAGTGATTATTTCTGTTTTAATTTTATTTGTTATTATTTTAATTATTTTGGGTCCTAACTTTTTTCTTGGAAAAATATCCGGGGTAAAAAATTCTTTAATCACTCCTATGACCTCAAGATTTGGATTAACTGTGGCAGAAAATAAACAGCCCTATTTTGTAAGTGACTGGAAAAATAGTTTTGGCCCAATTGTTTTTAATATTCCTTTGTTTTTCTGGCTGTTTTTTATTGGGTCTATTGTGCTCTTTAACAAATTAATAACAAAGTTATCAAAAAAAGAGAAACTCATTCTAATATTTAGTTACACTATCTTTTTGACTTGCCTTATTTTTAGCAGATATGCTTCTGGAAGCATTTTAGATGGCATCAGTGGATTAAGTTTATTAGTTTATTTCGGAGGGTGGATTTTTTTCATTGGAAGCGGAGGATATGTTTATTACAAAAGATATAATGAAGGAAATTTTTCTGTATTCAAGGAATTTAATTTTTCATATATTTTATATTTCCTGATTTTAACATTAGGAATTATCGGAGCAAGAGGAGGAATAAGATTGATTATGGTGTTGGGAGCAGTGAGTCCGATTGTAGTTTCTTTTTTGATTGTTAAAACATCCCAAAAATATTTAACAGAAAAAGATGAAACAATGAAACTTTTTATGGGAATTATTGTTTTGATTGTCTTAATTTCTTCAGTATTCACATTCTGGACTTATTACCAACAAGACAAGTATACTGCGGAAAATTTCGCGCCAGGCATCTATCAATGGCAATGGCAAAAAGCCATGAGCTGGGTGAGAGATAATACTTCTTCAGATGCAGTTTTTGCTCACTGGTGGGATTATGGTTATTGGGTCCAGAGCATAGGAGAAAGGGCGACAATTCTTGATGGAGGAAACGGCATAGTTTATTGGAATCATCTAATGGGACGGCATGTTTTGACAGGTACTGATGAAAGAAAAGCATTAGAATTTCTTTATACTCATAATGGGACACATCTTTTGATTGACTCTACTGAAATTGGAAAATATACTGCTTATTCAAGTATTGGTGCTGACGAAAATTATGACCGACTTTCGTGGATTTCAACTTTCCTAATGGATGAGAAACAAACACAAGAAACAAAGAACCAAACAATTTATATTTATCCGGGAGGAACTTCGATAGATGAAGATATAATCTGGGAATACCCTGAAGGGCATAAAGAAGAAGGGAAGACAATATTTTTGCCTAAGAAAAAAGCAGGAATAGGAGCAATTATTTTGAAAAAAAGTTATGATGAAATCCTTCAGCCAGAAGCTATTTTTGTCTACAATGGAAAGCAATACTCAATCCCTTTAAAGTTTGCATATTTTAATGGAAAGTTATATGACTTTGGTTCTGGATTAGATGCAGGAGTATTTTTATTCCCAAGATTAGACAATCAAAAAAATGGGGGGCTGACAATCAATGAAATCGGGGCAGCCATGTATTTAAGTGGAAGAACTATTCATTCTCAATTGGTTAATTTATATTTGTTTGATGAAGATTCAGATTATTTTAATCTTGCTTATGTTGAAGATAGTTTTATTATTGATAATTTAAAACAACAAGGATTAGATGTTGGAGAGTTTGTGTATTATCAGGGATTTCAGGGACCAATTAAAATCTGGGAAATTTCTTATCCTCCAGATATAAACTTTATTCCAGAATATTTAGAAATAAATTATCCAAATAAAGAATTAAGTATGGCAAAACCTGGAGAGTATAATTAAGATGGAACCTTTCTTAATTATATCATTGCTTTTAGGGTTTTTTCTTACTCTTTTTTTTACGCCCATTTGGATTAAGAGAGCAAAAAAAGCAGGGCTTGTTGGAAAAGATGTTCACAAGATAGAAAAAAATGGTATAACAGAAGCCGGAGGGGTTTCAGTAGTTTTTGGATTTATCTTAGGAACCTTAAGTTATATTGCAATAAAGACATTTTATTTTAAAGATATAACTCATTTGATAGAAATTTTTGCATTATTAAATGTTATTTTAATAATCTCTTTTATTGGTTTAATTGATGATATTCTGGGATGGAAAATTGGACTGACTAAAAAAACAAGGATTTTCTTTTTGGTTTTTGCAGCTATTCCTTTGATTGTAATAAATGCAGGTGAATCGACAATGATGAATATAAATTTTGGATTATTGTATCCTTTATTTTTAATTCCTTTGGGGATTGTCGGGGCATCAGCAACTTACAATTTTTTAGCAGGTTATAATGGACTTGAAACAAGCCAGGGAATTTTAATTTTATCTGCTTTATCATTAATAACTTATTTTACCGGAAGCAATTGGCTGAGCTTAATTTCATTGATTATGGTCTCTTGTCTTATGGCATTTTACATTTTTAATAAATATCCTGCAAAAGTTTTCCCGGGAGATATTCTTACTTATTCTATTGGGGCATTAATTGCAATAATCGCTATCTTAGGATATATTGAAAAAATTGCTGTCTTCTTTTTTATTCCTTATATTATTGAAACTGGTTTAAAATTAAGAGGGAAGCTGAGAAAAGAGAGTTTTGCGAAAGTAGATAAAGATGGAAGTTTGGAAATGCCTTATAAAAAATTTTATGGGTTAGAACACATAGCAATTTATTTATTAAAAAAGATAAAAAAAGATAAAAAAGTTTATGAAAAAGAAGTTGTTTATATGATAAATTTATTCCAGATTTTGATTATAATTTTAGGATTGATTTTGTTTAGAGGAACTATCTTTTAGATACCTTTTTATTAAGAAGTTATTTAAATAATTAAAAGTTCTTTATTAAAAAGAAAATGCCAAATCCAACCACACATATCTTAATATCAATAATTCTAATAGAACTTTTTAGAGAGTATGTTATAAAAGATAATAAAAAATTCCCAAGATATTACATTCTTATTGCTGCAATTGCAGGAATAATTCCTGATTTAGATTTAGTTGTTTATTATGTTCTTTATTTTTTTGGATTCACTTTAGAACAAATCCATAGAACATTTTTTCATTCTTTATTTATTCCAATAATATTTTTTGCCTTGGGAATTTTCATATTAAAATCTAAAATGAAAAATAACTGGATAAGAAAAAGACATTTAAAATTATCAACAATATTCTTTATCTTCTCAGCAGGAAGTTTAATCCATATTATATTAGACATGATTTTTGCAGGAATGCTCGCCCCCTTTTATCCATTTTCAAATTTTAGTGTTGGTTTAAATTTAGTTTCTATTTTTCCAGAGGATTTAAAATGGATGATTTCACATACCATAGATGCGATTTTATTATTTTTCTGGATATTTTGGATGGAATTTAAATTAAAAATTCCTGATTATTTCTAATTATAAAAGAGTAACATTATAAGAAGATTTAAAAACAATTAGATTTAATGAGGATTATGAAATATAAAACAATAAAAGAATGTTTGTTTGGCACAGATACTAAACTTGGAGACAACTATGGGAGAGATTTTCCAGGACTTGTTCCAATTATGTTTGGACCTTTTTTCCCCCTTTATTATGGAGCCCTCATTGTCAAAGAGGAGATTTCTAAAAGAAGAAATAAAGGAAAACCAAGTAAACTTGCTAAACTTTCAGTTGAAAAAGATTTTCTAATTCCAAAATAAATTTTATAAAAAACCAAAATGATAAAAGCAGCACTACATGAACACTGGAGAACTTCAAGCAAAATTAAAGAAAGTGATTTTAATAATATAGTGGATACTGCATACAAAAGATTAGGACAAGGGGGACTTGTTGGGTTAATTAATTTTGAGGACAATAGATATGAAGCCATTACTGAATTAAAAGGTTATGACCGGGAAAATTTAGGAAATGCAGTTTATGTGCCTGAAAAAGAGATAACCATTATTAAAGGCCAGGAAATCCCAACAAAACAAGGACATGTTCTGGGATTGGCTTTGCCTGAAAATATTAATTTGCCTTCTGGAGAGCATGTCAGCGAAACTATCAAAAGAATAAGAGAGAATAATGGTTCTGTGATTGTAGACCATCCTTTTTATTTTGAAGGTATTGGAAAATATTTAAGTAAAAATAAAGATATCTTGGAAAAGATAGATGCTCTTGAAGTATGGAATGCTACTGCTTGTTTTGGTATTGCTTTTACACCTTTGAATAGAAATGCAAATAAAAAAGCATTAGAATTTTTTGATTTAATTAAAAATTATTTTCCTAATTTAGGGGGCTTTATGTTCAGGATGGACACTCAAAATATGAATTTGCAAGGAGTTATAGTGTTTTAGAAGGTATTTCAAAAGATAACTCAGAAACAATCAGCAATTCACTAAGAAACTCTATAAGACAGCATAGAAATTTTGAAGGGGATAAAAAAGCAAAATATTTCGGAAAAATAGGGGCCATAGACCATATTTTAAAGTTACTTCCAATTCTTGGTGCTGAAAAAATAAACTCCAGAATTAAAGAGCATAAAAAGAAATAAGAAATATTTATAATCTCTTTAAATTATTTTAATTCATGGAATTTTCATTGAGGAACTATTTTTTAAAATGTTGAAAAAAATACTTACAAGTGAATTAGGCAAAGGAGCACTTGTTTTATTTATAACAATTAATCTTTTTAATTTTTTAAATTTCTTGTTTCATTTTTCCATGGGAAGAATGTTGGGGCCTGAGGATTATGGAATTTTAGCTGTTTTGATGTCGCTGGTCTATTTTTATGCGATTCCGACAGAGGCCATACAAAATATTATTTCAAGATATACTTCACAATTCAACATTAAAAAAGAGTATGGAAAAATAAAATTTCTCTTACTTAAATCATTAAATAAAACTTTCAAAATCTCAATAATTTTATTTTTATTTTTAGTTTTAATTGGAATTTTTTTATCTTTCTTTCTTCAGATAAATTTCTGGCTTATTTTTATTACAAATATTTTTATTTTCTTTTCAGTTTCAATGCCAATAACAAGAGGGGTTTTACAAGGAAGAAAAAAATTCAGTTCACTTGGAATAAATATGGTGATTGAAGCCCTATTAAAATTAGTTTTTGCTATTTCATTAGTTATTTTTGGATTCAAAGTATTTGGAGCAATTACAGGGGCCATATTAGGGTGTTTATTTGCTTTGGTTTTTTCACTTTATTTTAATAAAGATATTCTTAAAACAAAGGAGCAGAAAACCTCTTTTGAAGGGATTTATCTTCAAAGTGCCCCGTACTTTATTACAATATTTGTAATATTCATCAGCCTTAGTTTAGATATTATATTGGCAAAAAGATTTTTTTCTCCTGAACTTGCCGGACAATATGCCGCATTATCCATGTTAGGAAAAATAATTTTTCTTGGAACTATTAGTATTAGTAAAACTATGTTTCCTTTAACTTCTGAAAAACATGACTGCAACAAGGACTCCTCAAAATTATTTAAGAAATCCATGTTAATTATTGTTCTGCTTTGTTCTTTTGCAGTATTAATTTATGCTCTTTTTCCAAAATTAATCATAATGATTTTATATGGGAGCCAATACATTGCAATGGCCCCTTTTCTAATTTATTCTGCATTGGCTCTAAGTTTCCTGGCACTAACAAATATTGTTTTAATGTATAATTTATCTATAAATAAACTAAGAAAATATTATTATTTGTTTTTATTCCCTGTGATTCAGGTGATATTGTTAGTGTTATTTCACAATACTATTTTAGAATATATATTTGCACTTATGGTTTCTAATATAGTAATGTTTATAGGCAGTTTAATTCTTGTTAAAAAATCATGAAATTAAGTATCATTATTCCGGCGTATAATGAGGAAAAGAGAATTGGGAGAATCTTAGAAGAGTATTGTAAATTTTTTAGGAACTTAAAAGAAGAAGGAATACTGAATTTTGAGATTCTTGTTGTTTTAAATGCCTGCAAAGACAACACCTTAAATGTTGTTAAAGAATTTCAAATAAAGTTTAAAGAGATAAAATTTCTGGATTTTGGGCAAGGAGGAAAAGGTTTTGCGATTATAGAAGGATTTAAAGAAGTTTTGAAAAAGGATTTCGAATTAATTGGATTTGTTGATGCAGACATGGCTACTTCTCCGGAAGCATTTTATGATTTGGTTAAAAATATCGAAAATTATGGAGGGATTATTGCCAGCAGATGGATAAAGGGGGCAAAAATTTATAAGCAAACTTTTAAAAGAAAAGTTTTAAGCAGGGGGTTTAATTTTATTGTTAGAAGTTTATTTTTAATTCCTTACAGAGATACTCAATGTGGCGCAAAATTATTTAAAAGAAAAGTTATTGAAAAAATAACTTCAGACTTAACAATTACTCAATGGGCATTTGATGTTAATTTGCTTTTTCTTTGCAAAAAAAATAATTTTAAGGTTAAAGAAATTCCAACTGTCTGGGAAGATAAAGAAGAATCAAAAATAAATATTGCAAAAACTCCGTTTCAAATGTTTTCAGGAGTTGTGAGATTAAGAATAATTTACTCTTTGTTTAAAAGATCTATTAAAATATATGATAAACTTCCGGAAAAAATTAAAATTCATCATTGATAATTTGCCGCCATATTATTTATAAAGATGCCGCAATCTTTATTCTTATGAAATTTTCATTGGTAATTCCTGTAGCACCTGAAAGAGATGCAGAAATAATAGATTCTATCAGAAAATTAGACTATCCTAAATCAGAGTTTCATGTTTTAGTTGTTAGGGGAAAGAATCCCTCGGAAAACAGGAACAAAGGAGCGTCTAAAGCAAGAGGAGAGATAATAGTTTTTTTAGATGATGATGCCGTATTAGAAAAAGATTATCTAAAAAATGCTGAAGAATTTTTTGAAAGACATAAAGAAATAGATATTGTTGGGGGGCCTCAATTAACTCCAAAAGATGAAATTGGTTTTGCACAGATTTCTGGTTATGCACTTAGTTCTAAATTTGGTGCATTTAGATTGGCCCATAGATATTCAATAAAAAAAGAAAACCTTAATGTTGATGAAACTGCACTTACTTCTGCAAATCTTTTGTGCAGAAAAGAAGTTATGGAAAAAATAAAATTTGAGGCAAGATTATTTCCAGGTGAAGACCCAAAATTTATTGAAGATGCAAAAAAACAAGGGTTTAAAGTTGCATATTCTCCAGATATAATCTTATACCACAGAAGAAGACCAACAATTAGGAGTATGGCAAAACAATTTTTTAATTATGGAAAAGTAAGACCAAAAAAAGAATCTTTTATTAAAACCCTTGAAAAACCTTATTTTCTTGTCCCAAGTATTTTTTCAATTTATTTAATTAGTTTATTGCTCATAATTATGATTAGTCCTTCAATAATTAGTAGTGTTAATAATTTGGAAAATATGAGGATAGATAATTCTGGGTTTTTATTTTTTATTCCATTATTTGTTTATATTATTCTTAATTTATTATTCTCAGCATATGATTCAATAAACAATAAAAACTATAAAGCAATTTTATTTCTGCCTTTTATCTATTTCACAATTCACTTTAGTTATGGTTTTGGCATGATTTATGGTTACTTGAGAAAGTTAAAAAAATGAAAATATTAATGGGTTATCCTCCGACAGAATCTGAAAAAGGAACTGCGACTCTTGGGCAAAATCGTCAGTTTCAGTGGTTTACAAATCCTTGTTTGATTTTCCCGGTTGTTCCTGCAAGTGCTGCTACTTTGTTAGATAAAAAGGGCCATAATGTTCAGTGGATTGATTGTATTGCTGAAAAAATAAACCGGAAAGATTTTATTAAAATAATTGAAAAAGAAAATCCAGATTTATTTGTTTTTGAAACAAAAACCCCTGTTGTAAAAATGCATTGGAAAATTATTGGTGATTTAAAAAAAAGATTTCCAAAAATAAAAATAGTCATTATGGGAGATCATGTAACTTCTTTTCCTGAAGAAACAATGAAAAATTCTAAAGTTGATTTTGTTCTTTGTGGAGGAGATTTTGATTTCTTATTACTTGAATTAGTGAATTGGCTTGCAAAGAAAACAAAAAAAATTCCTAAAGGAATTTATTATAGGGGCAAAAATAAAATAATCAATAGTGGAAAATTTCAATTAAAACATAATTTAGATGAATTACCTTTTATTAATCGGGAATTAGCAAAATGGCGTCTTTATGATAAAGAATATAATCTCATTGGAAGGCCTTTTTTTTATATTATGTCTGGAAGAGATTGTTGGTGGAGGAGGTGCAAGTTTTGCGCATGGCCGAAGCTGTTCCCAAAATTCAGGGTTCGGAGTGTTGAAAATGTTTTAAATGAAATAAAAATGTTAATTAATAAATATAATGCCAAAGAGATTTTTGATGATTCTGGAACTCTAATGATTGGAGAATGGCTAAAAGATTTGTGTAATGGATTGATAAAAAGAGGTTATAATAAAAAAATAAAATATTCCTGCAATATGAGGTTTGGGGCATTAAAACAAGAAGATTATGATTTAATGAAAAAAGCCGGGTTTAGACTTTTGAAATTTGGGCTTGAATCAGCAAACCAAAAAACACTTGATAAATTGGATAAAGGAATAAAAGTTGAGGACATAATTAAAGGTTGTGAAATGGCTAAAAAATCAGGATTGACAGTTCATTTAACAATGATTGTTGGTTATCCTTGGGAAACTAAACAAGATGCCTTGAAAACTTTTGAATTAGCTAAGAAATTAATGCAATCTGGCAAAGCTGATTTGTTGCAATCTACTGTTTTAATTCCTTATCCCGGAACACGTTTATGGAAAGAAGCAAAACAAAATAATTGGTTATTATTTAATGAAAAAGCTTATGAAAGATATGACCAAAGAGAACCTGTATTAAAAACAAAAAATTCCGAACCTGAAGAAATTGCAAGCATCTGTGGAAAAATTTACACTATTTTTTTGACCCCTCAGTATATTTTCGCAAGATTGAAAAGCATAAAAAATTGGGACGATTTTAAATTTAATCTGCGAGGAGCCAAAGCTGTTTTAGGACATTTAAATGATTTTTGGAAAGGAAAATGAGGAACATAAAAATAAATCCTTTAGTTTCAGTGGTAATTCCTACAAAAAATAGGGCCTATATTCTGGGAGAAACAATAGAGTCTTTGTTAAAACAAACTTATACAAACATAGAGATAATAGTAGTTGATGATTGTTCCACAGACAAAACCCAACAATTAGTTTATGAAATTCAAAAAAGAAGCGGAAAAAAGATTATCTTTTTACAAAATGAAA
Source organism: Nanobdellota archaeon (assembly GCA_030611805.1). Classification (GTDB taxonomy): domain Archaea; phylum Nanobdellota; class Nanobdellia; order Pacearchaeales; family GW2011-AR1; genus JAUWPB01. Next base: position 10,322 of record JAUWPB010000002.1, read on the forward strand.
AGAATAAAGGTCCTGCAGCCTCAAGGAACAGAGGAGTAAAAGAATCAAAAGGAGAGATTATCTTTTTTACAGATTCTGATTGTTTTGTTCCGAAAGATTGGCTTGAGAAGATAATTAAGGAATATAAAGATAAAGAAATTGTCGGTGTGGGGGGATACCTAAAACCAGACACAAATAACTGGGTTGGAAAATTAGAAAATCTTCAAAACAAATACCTTCTCCACATAGGAAATAAAAAAATTAAAGGAAACGAAAAATGCCCGGTAGGATATACAAATAGCATGACTTATAAAAAAGATGTTTTGGAAAAGGCAGGAGGATTTAATGAAAATTTCAAATTTCCCTCGGGAGAAGATATTGATTTAAAAAAGAGGATATGCTCTAAAGGGGCTAAATTGGTTTTTGTTCCAGCCCCAATAATGCATCTTGATGAATATAATTTAGACTATTTACTAAACAGATTTATAATAAGAGGACTAAACAAAGATGTTCCAAAAAATAAAATTTTCAAAATATTTTATGTTTTATTTATGTTTCCTTTAATTGTTATAAAAATTATCATTAAAATAATAAAATATAAATTGCAGAGGGTTATTTAGAGGATAAAATGACTTATAAAAAAGTTATAAGAAAAATTTATTGGAAACATTCTTTTAAATTTTTTATGTGTGCATTATCATGTTTTCTATCCAAACCAAAAGCGATTTCATTTCCATTAAGAGTTGAGATTGAAAACGGTGCAGGATGTAATTTAAAGTGCAAAATGTGTGCTCTAAATAATATGAAAAGAAAAAGAGGGTTTCTGAATTTCAAAAACTTCAAAAAAATATATGACCAAGTAAAGCCCCCTTATTGCAATCTTTCAGGATATACAGAAAGCTTCCTGAATAAAGATATTTTCAAGATGATAAAATATGCAAAAAGTCAGGGTTCTTTTGTGAAGTTAGATTCAAATGCAACGATTATGAACAAACAAATTATAGAAAATATTATTGAGTCGGATTTAGATTCAATTTCAATTTCAATAGATGGCTCCACACAAAAAACATATGGAAAGGTACGAAGAGGAGGAAAATTAGATATAGTTTTATTAAATCTAAAAAAACTTATTAGACAAAAAAACAAAAAAAAATCCAATCTGATAATAGCAATAGCAATAGTTGTGCAAAAAGATAATCTTCAAGATTTAATGAATATTATTAAATTGCTTGATGAAATTGGGGTGAATGAAATAAATCCTGTCCCAATTACAGAATATGATATTGAAAAATATGACAAATTTACATTGAAGAACTGCATTGTAGAATTGGAAAAGTTTTGTAAAGAAAAATTAAAAACAAAAACAAAGGTAAATGTTGGTGCCTTAAATAGATATTTAAAGGATTATGAAAAGAATAATTTACGGTATAAAAAAGAAGCATGCTACGCTCCGTGGTATGATTCATATATTACTTGGGAAGGAGATGTAGTTCCATGCTGTTATCATTATGACAAACAAGTCTGCTTTGGTAATGTTTTTAAGGAAGATTTTAAAAAAATTTGGAATAATAAAAAATACAAAGATTTTAGAAAAAAGATTGTTAAAAAAAGGGAATCTATGATTTGCCAAACATGTAGAAATCACGATACTTTTTTAGAAGATAAATTTAAAATATTGCGAAAAATCCCTTTTATAGGAGTTTTATCAAATAGAAATTAAAATGCAAAAATATTTTGGAAAAGAAAGAATATGTAGAGAATATATTGACAAAAATATAAAAGGAAAAACACTTAATATAGGGGCGGGAGAAGTTTTATGGATAGAAAATGAACTCTTTTTAAATAATCCTAAGTTTATCTCCTCTGATATTGAAGAAAAAAATTTGAGGAGTAAAAATTTTGCATTAAACAAAATTGAAATAGATGCTGTGAAAATACCATTTAAAGATGGCGAGATATCTCAAATAATTATTTTAGATGTTTTAGAACACATAAAACATGATCTAAAAGTTGTTGAAGAAATGAACAGAATATTGAAGAAAGGATGTGCAATAGTAATTTGTGTACCGAGTGAAAATTTCTGCAATATTTTTAACCCAATAAAATATTTGCAACATAAACGGCATTATTCTATTGAAAATATAACTTCTCTTTTAACAAAAAATGGATTTAAAATAGAAAAAATCTTTTGTGGAGGGGGGTTTTTTGAATTACTTGATTTATACATTCATCTAATTATAAAACATACAACTGGAAAATTAGCTTGGTTCAATTTTTTAAAAAAGTTGAAAGATTGGGAATATAGAAAACATAATGAAAATGGAAATGAGATTATTATAAGGGCTATTAAAAAATAATAGGAATTAAGATTTTCTAACAAGTATATTTTAGAAAGAAGATATATTTTTATATAGTTATTTTATCCTTAATCTATGCTTAAAATATTGTTAATCAATCCATATCTTACTCATAAAACAAATGAGAGAAAATATCCCATGGAACCATTAGGATTATTATCCCTTGCTACTTATTTAAACAGTAGAATAAAAAAAAATATTTTAGAGTTTGAAATTCAAATTCTTGATGCTCAACTTGAGGGGGCAGAAAAATGTATCAAAACAAAAAGAGGTTATAGATCTGGTTTAAGTGATGCTGAAATTGAAAATAAATTGAAAAAATATAATCCGGATATAATTGGCATTACAAACAATTATACTGGTCACACAAGAGATGTTCTGGATTTTTCTAAAATAGCAAAAAAAGTTTGCCCAAAAATTAAACTGATTTTGGGAGGAGCCCATGCTACAATTGCCCATGAAGAAATTATCAAAGAAAAAGACATTGATGTGATTGTGAGGGGCGAGGGGGAAGAAACCTTTAAAGAAATCGTTCTTTCATTGAAGAACAAAACTAATCTTAAAGATATTTTATCTATAACTTATAAAGAAAAAAATAAGATAAAGATAAATCCAAAAAGACCCTTAATTGAAGACATAAACACTCTTCCAATTCCTGATCGTTCATTAATCCCTTACAAAAAGTACCTTGAAAAAACATCTATAAATTACTTTTTCACGATGAATAAACCTGTTGGAACACTTTTTACTTCAAGGGGCTGTCCTTTCAGGTGTATATTTTGTAGCACCAGTAAGGTATGGACAAATAAATGGAGAGGAAGAAGTGCGGAAAATATAATTGAGGAAATAGAATATTTAAAAAGAATTTACAAGGTAAAGGAAATCTCTTTCATGGATGATCAATTCATGGGAAATAAAAAAAGAATTAAAAAATTATGCAGATTAATTATAAAGAAAAAATTAGGAGTTAGTTTTATTTGTCCTCCAGGAATATCTCCTTCATTAGTTGATGAAGAAGCACTAAATTTAATGAAACAAGCAGGGTTTTACAGAATTTGTTTTTCAATTGATGTTGGGACTAATCTTGCAAGAGATTATGTGGGAAAACCAGTCAAATTAGAGGAAATGCGAGAGTTAATTAAAAATGCTAATTCAAAAGGTTTTTGGACATATGCACATTTTGTGATTGGATTTTTACATGAAAAGACCTCGGATATTCAAGAAACAATAAAGTATGCATATGGTCTAAAATTAGATTTTGCAAGATTCTTCATAGCCCAACCATATTTAGGTTCCAGACTCTATGATATTTATCTTGAAAAAGGCTTAATCAATAAAAATGATGTGGAAGATCATAATTCAATATATGAACCAGTTATTGGGACAGAGCATATTTCCTGCGAGAAACTTAAAACATTGAGAGACTCTGCAGAGTATGGTTATTCTAAATTTCATATAAAACATTTCATGAATCCTTTCTATATGATTAAAGAATTTCTTCCAAAAATATCCTCTTTTAAAAAATTCAATTATTTTGTTGGATTGATATCTCACTATGGTGATAAGAAATAAGAAAAAAGTAAATAAGAGATTTGGTAAAAATGAAAAAGATAATAAAATCGCTTGGAAAAAATAAGAATTTGGCAAAATGTTTAGAACACTTATATTGTAAAATTCCTTACTTATTTGGGAATGGCCAAGCGTTCAATCCTTTATCAGTTGTGCTCTTAGTTTCTTATAAATGTAATCTAAGATGTAAAATGTGTTTTTATTATAATGACTCTGAAAAAGATAATACTTGTAACTTGATTAAAAATAGAGCAAATGAAGAATTAACTCTGGGACAAATATACAAATTAATTGATGATGCTTCTTATATGAAAGTTAAAATCCTGACAATACATGGAGGAGAACCTCTACTTTATCCAGATATTTTTAAAATTTCTAATTATGCTTATGAGAAAGGATTGTTAGTAAATTTTATCACAAATGGCGCTCTTTTAAGTGAGAAAATTGCTAAAAAAATTGTTAATGCTAAAATTAATCAAATAACATTTTCATTAGACGGTCCAGAAGCAATTCATGATAATGTTCGTAATGTTAAGGGGACATTTAAAAGATTAATGCTGGGAGTAAAGAATCTCAAAAATTTGGAGGAAAAAGGATATAAAATTCCTAATTTATGTATCTCCACATATATTTCTGCAATAAATCAAAATAAAATAAAAGATATCATTGATGTGATTAAGAACATTGGAATAAAAGATTGGGGAGTTGGATTGATTACTCATAACGGAGAAAAATTAGCAATTGCTACTAGTAAAATACTAAAAATTAATAAAAATAAAAATCAGGGTAACTTGGAAAATTTGAAAGACGAAGTAAAAAACATTGATATAAATATATTAAAAAAACAGAGAGAAATCGTGAGCACAAAAAATAAAAAATATCAATTAGAAATAATATTTCCATCAAAAAAAGCAATTGAAAATTATTACAATCCTGGTTTTAATGAAATGGATTATTGTCTGCTTCCCTGGTCAAGAATAGTTATCTCTCCTTATGGAGAAGTTTTTCCTTGTATTAATCTTTCTATGATTGGTTGTGTGCTTGGGAATATAAAAGAAAAATCCTTAAAAGACATATGGAATTCTCAGAGATATATTAATTTTAGGAAGAAATTGAAAAAGAATAAATTATTCCCGCTTTGCTCTAAATGTTGCCACATAAATAATTTAAAGAAAATATAATTTTATTGCTCATTAATTTTATAGATGATAACAGCGGGTTGTTTTTGTTCTTGATCAAAAAATACTGCGTTCACGGGGGAAAGTTTTGATGAAAGATTAATATTTACATAATCAAGAACTTCTACTGATTGGTGTTCAAAGCCATGGATAATTATATAATCTACACCTGACAAAGAACCTTGCAAATCAGTTTTATTCCAGTGAGCAATTCCTCTCTCTGCATAATAAATTGTGTAAGGATCTATTGCATCTCCCAAAAGAACTGCATCCTCTGGAGTATTTTCATTAATCCATAAAAAAGCCTGTTTCATCTGGAGATAAGATGTTTTTTTAGACTCAATCATGGTGTTCGCAAAACTTATTTGGGAATAAGCCCCGGTAATTAAAACTAAAACCAACAAAACTACTGCTATGTTTTTGTTATATTTTTTTACAAGATTGTAGGGATAAGAAATCCCTCTTGAAACCAAGAAGATTATTGAAGGCAGACAAATAAATAGGTATCTATCTTCTGCTGCCTTTAGCCAAAAAATAAAAAATAAAAGAGGGACAAGAAGAAGTAAGAAAACAAATAAATCTGATCTAAGACTTCTAATTTTTGAATAAAAACCAAAACTTAAAATAATTCTAAATAAAATAATTAAAAGACCCAAGATAAAAAATATTAATAAAAACTTCTGTAAAATATGAGGTATAAGATTGGACAATGTATAAAATGCATAAGAAGGTAGACTTTCTGCACCTTTAGAATAAGTTTCCACTGCTGGAAACAATGTTTCATATACTAATATATTTCTAATAAAGAAGCTTATTAGAGGGATTATCCCGAGTATTCCTCCAATCCAAAAAGATTTATTTTTTAAAAAAGAAAATTTTTTTGTTGAAAATAAAAATAAAACATAAACAAACCCGACCAGACCAGAAGGATATCGCATTAAAACTGCCAAAGAAAGAAAAAATATGGATAATGCAAAATTTTTAATTTCCATTTTTTTATCAAATTTTAAGAAAAAATAAATACTCATTAAAATAAGAGTTAAAGAGGGTACGCCGGTCAGCATTCTTACTGAATAAAAAAGATTTATCCATAGAACGGCCATAAAAAAAGAAGAAATCAAAGCAATTTTTTTATTAAATAATTGTTTTCCTATTAAGTAAATAAAAACAACTGAAAGAAATGAGGGGATTATCTGGAGTAAAAACATTGAAAAAAATTCAGAAAGATTCAACCTCATAAGAATAGACCACAAAAAAGGCAATAGTGGAGGTCTTATTATAAATTCATGTAAAAGAAATCCATTTTCAGACCAACGATGAAAAATAAATTCTTTAGCCATACTTCCATATGCCAAACTATCCCACCAGTGAGCTTGACCTTTTGTCAGGAAAAAATAATACATTCTAATAAAAAAAGAAAAAATTAAAATCCCTGCTAAAGCAAAATTGTGTGGTTTTTTTATCCAACTAAAAAATTGTTTTTTTAGTTTTTCTTTTCTTTTTTCGAGAAGAGCTTCTTCCATCTTAGTACTAAAAAATCTTCGTATATAAGATTTTTGTTATTGTCTTGTTATCTGTTTAATTATTCTATTTAGATAATATCTTGGCTCTTTAAAAACTAAATTAATTGTCTGGAAGAAATTCTTAAATAAAAATCTTCTAATCAATCTGATTCTTAATTTTCTTAGTTTTTTTCTCCCTTTCAAAAAAACTCTATCAAATTCTTCCTTAGAAATTTCAGGATCTAAAAGCAATGGTTCTTGAATATTATGAAATCCCAAAAGATCAAAATTCATATTATTGGAAACCTTGCCTCTTTCCAAAGCTGTGTTCCAAAAAGGCGTAGCGGGAAAAGGGGTTGCAATAAAACTCCATATGTTTAAGGCACCATTTTTAATACAAAAATCTATAAAGTCATTTGTTTTTTCCATATCTTCTATTGTTTCTGTAGGAGAGCCATAAATTAAACTACCATAAATATTAAATTTATATTTTTTTCCAAGAATTATTGCCCTCTTATTCATTTCCACACTTGATCCTCCTGCTTTTAGATACTTCAACATTCTTTCAGAACCAGATTCAAATCCAAAACTTATAGTACTAATCTTTATATCATTCATTATTTTGCAAAGTTCTTCACTCATAAGATTTGCTCTTACTGCACACACTATCCCCTTAATTTTATTTAACAATCCTTTTTTATTCAATTCATTTTTTATAGATTTTAATCTTTCAGGGCTTATTGCAAATAAATCATCTAAAGCATATATATAATCTACATTGTATTCTTTGATTAATCTTTCTACTAGTTTTGCAATATATTCTGGAGAATGGAACCTCATCTTCCCCCAAAATCTAGAGGTTGAACAAAATACACATCTGTAGGGACATCCTCTTGAAGAAAACAAATAACCTTTTATTCCGATGGAATTAATTCCAGGGATTTCTTCTTTCCTAAAATAATTTGGATGAGCGAATTTAAAATCTGGAAAAGGAAGAGAATCTAATTCGAGAGCATCCCTAATTTTTGTAATATTTATCTTATCTCTTTCTTTGTAGATTACACTTCTTATTTTTTTCAAATCTTTCTTATCAAATTTCTCTTTTTTTAGATAAAGTTCAATTAACTCTTTTAAAGTTTCCTCACCCTCTCCTAAAATCCCAACATCAAAACATTTTTTCAAGGATTTTGGAAGAGTAGAAATATGAACCCCTCCAATAAGAATCTGAAAGTTTTTCCATCTTTTCATTTTTGATGCAAAATCAATAGCTTGCTGATAATTAATTGTCATTGCACTAATCCCTATGATATGCGGATCAAAATTAATTGTTTCTTTCTCTATTTCAAAATAATTTTTATCGAATATTTTTATGTTCTCTTTCTTCAATCCAACCCTTTCTTTTAGATAAGTTGCAAGAAAAATTAATCCTGCTGGAGGAAGTCTCTCTGCATCTTGTTGAAAAGAAATCAAAGCGATTTTTAATTTATTCTTGTCCATTTTAATTTAGAAGTAATTTACTTTTTAAAGATTTATTTAGTGGATTTTGTTTGTGTGCTGTTTTATTTGTTTTGGAATTTTGTGAAATTTCAAATTAAAAATTTTTACAGACTTCCTATCTTTATTTTGTACTCTTAACTCTTGCCCAACCATCATTATAATGTTTATTAAATATGTAAGTATCTAAAAAAAATTTAGCCCAGGTATAAAATCTTGCTAAAGCTAATTTAATTGTCCACAAAAGTTCTCTCAAATTTGAAGGATATTTCATTAACCAAAAAATTCCTTTAAATTCTGTTCTGAAAGATTTCACTTTTGGGGTTGTTTTAATATCAACATATTTTCCCAATTTTCCATGAGATTTATGAGTTCTTATTTTTTGTTGAATCCAGTCTTTTAAATTCCCTGCGTTTTTTACATACACTTTTGCTGATTCTACATACCCTATTTTATATCCTTTCGCCCAAAAAATATGGGGTATGACTGTATCCTCTGCAACATCTACCGGAATTTTATTTATATTCTTTTTTCTAAATGCAAAAAGATACCCTGAACATTCTATAAATGAATTGGATTCGCCAGCTTTTTTCCTTATTCTATGCGCTGCATCAAACAAAAAATTTGCCCAATATCCATATTTATTCTTTCTAGTTTCTTGAGGGGCTGGCCTTCCTGATACACATCCTATCTCTGGGTCTAGAAAACTATTAACTATATCTTCCACAGAATTTTCACTTATATAAACATCCCCATCAGTTAAAATTAAAATATCTGTTTTAATCTTAGAAAAAATTAAATTTAAGGCGTAACTTTTTCCTTTTCCTGGATCTTTAAAAATCTTTATTTTTTTATGTTTTTGTGCATATTTTTCCACAATATTTAATGTCTCTTTGTCTGGAACAGAAATAACAATCTCATAATCATATTTGGTTTTTTGATTTAATGCGGATTCAATTGCTTTTGAAATTTTTGGTTCTTTATATGCAGTTATTAAAAGGGTTATCTTCGGGGTTAATAATTTTTCAATTGGAGAGAGCACATCTTTTATGTTTATTTTTTCCATACTTTTGCAGTTGTTTTTATAGCAACAAACACAAGGAGATTTTGCTACAATTTTTTCTCCCAATTCATACATCCCAAGTTCAGAGGAGGATGTTGGACCAACTAAACAAATTACTTTTCTTTTTAATGCTAAAGCAACATGCAATCCTAAACTATCTGAAGTTATGAATAAATTACAAGCGCTGATTAATGCAGGAAATTCCACTAAATCATTTCCACAGCCAGTAAGGATTATAGGAGATTTTGTTAATCTTAATATTTCTCTATTTCTTTCTACCTCATTTGGGCCTCCAAAAAGAAGAATCTTTGCCTGAAAATTTTTATAAAGTTCTTCTATTAATTGAACTGTTTTTTTAATTGAAAGACTTTTCAACCATCTATCTGCTGCACCAGTATTAATCCCAATAATTCTGTCACTTCTTGAAAGATTGTATCTCCTTAAAAAATCCTGAGCAAATTTTCTTTGGTGTAATGTTAATCTTAAAAAAGGTTCATATTTTTTAAAATTTTTAAGCCCTATAATTTCAGCCATTATTTGCCTGTGGGATTTTTTATTTTTTTTCTTTAAAATATCTGCTCTTTTCTTTCCGAATTTGCTTATCATAGACATATCAAACCAATACTTTGCTTCTTTAGTGTAATCTACTTGTCCCTCTTCATTAAGAAAAGCCCCAATTAATTTTTTATATTTTAAACAAGAAACAAACTTACAATTTTCTCTATCTTCTTCTAAATTAATTATAATATCAAATTTGATTTTTTTAAATTTGCTTTTATTCTCCTCACTTATCATAGAATCAATATAAAAATTATTAATAAAAAGAGGCTTAGCTTTTTTACTTGTAATCCAAAATATTTTTGGATTTTGCTTCTTATATTTATCTTTAAGTGCTTGGGCTAAAAAAGAGCATCGGACTACATCTCCTAAAGCTCCTGTTTTAATTATTAAAATATTCATTTTAAACTTTATACCTCACTTTATCATACCAAACTCTGAAACTTAAAGGCAGACTTCGATAGACTGGTTTTAATATTCTTTCTCTTATTAAATCTGAGAGGCTTACAATTTTTAATGCAATTAATGTTAAAAAAGGGTTTCTTAAATTGTATTTTACCCGTTTAGGTTTAAGAAGAAAATTAAGGATAAAGTTGGGCATAATCCCAAAGCGAGTTTCTGTTACACCTCCCCTCATTAAATTAACTATTAAATTCAAGTACATGTTTCTCTTTTTCAAAAGAATGTGTGCGCTCCTGTCCCAATAATTTAAATTTGATGCAGAATCTTTTTCTTTTTTTATGATTCCGTCTTTTTTTGCTTTATAATATAATGGGGTTGAAGTGAAAAAAACAAGATTATTTACTGAAAGAAAATAAGGTTTTGGAATTTTTTGTAAAAGTTTTATTAGATTAATTATATCTTCTGGTTTTTCATAAGGATTTGTCGTTATAACATCATACATAACTGTAAGTTTATCTTTATACTTGTTGACTATTTTTGCGGAATTTAAAACAGACTGGTTTGTCTGATTTCTATGATAAATTTCTTTATTGACTCTTTCTTCTCCCTGAATCCCGATTATAATATCTGTGCATCCTGCATTAACAATAGCTTTTATTTTTTCGTCAGAAGTTGTTTTTGGGTCTGTCAGGCATTTGAATCTCATATTAACTTTTTCCTTATATTGTTTGCAAAAATCTTTTATTTGCTCTGCACTCCTCATTGAAAAAGTGTCGTCTCTTATGTCAAAATATTTTAGAGTTTTGAATCTTTTCTTTAAATCAATAACACAATTAATTATATAATCCGGAGAATGCCACCTTAAAATTTTTTTTCTTTTTCCCTGATAAAGTTTATTTAACAAATCATTACTGCAATAAGAACAGCCATAAGGACAACCTCTTCCTGTTAAAAAGAAAATCTGCCCTCCTAAATCATACTCTCTGAACCTGATTAGTTTAGTTTTATCCAAGATATAATGGTCCTGAATATCATAATCCACAGGAGGCAAAGAATCTAAATCATCAATTAAATTTCTTACGGGGTTTTTTATTACCCTACCTTGTTTTTTAATCCATAGATTTTTTATTTTGTCAATTGGTTTATTTTTTCCAATTGCTTTGGATAAGTCTAAAATTGCTCCCTCTCCTTCTCCTACACAAACTATGTCGCAATGTCTAATGCATTTTTCAGGGCTGATGGTTGCATGAATTCCACCCCACACAATTGGTTTATTTAACTTTTTTAAATGATTAATTATCTGGATTGCTCTTGGGGCGGTTGATGCAAATGAATTTATCCCAATTAAATCAGAACCTTTAGATAATTGAAGTGTTTGCTCAAGAACTTTTTTTGGATAAAATTTTGTGTAATCTTCAAAATATGCTAAAAAAATTGTTTTGACATTATGTCCTGCTTTTTTTAACACAGAGGAAATTGTTCTTATTCCCTGGTCTGAAGGGAATGTTGCTGTTGAGATAAGTGTTATTTTCATTTTAATAATTTTTTATATTCCTCCATATATTTTTTATATATGATATCCCAATCATACTGCTGTGCTTTTTTAAAATTATTCTTTGACATTTTTTTTGCTAATTTTTGATTGTCTAAAATTTTTAAAATATTTTTTTCAAGAGATTTAATATCTCCATAATTTGAAAAAAAACCATTTTCTGGTTGTTTCATTTCATAAGGAATCCCATTTACAGGGGAAGCAACTATTGGAAGTCCTGACGCCATGGCCTCAAATAAAGTCAAGGGCAATCCTTCCCTATAACTTGGCAAAACATAAACATCTGCTGCCTGATACATTTCTGCGATTTTTTCTTTGCCCCTCATTGCCCCAAGATATTTCATATTTTTATAAGGCTTGATTAATTTTTTTAATTCTTCTGCTTTTCCTTCGTCCGGACCAACCCAGATAAAAGCTATGTCTTTTCTTTTTTTAGAAATACTTATAGCAGATAACGCCAACTTTTCTGGTCCTTTTGTAGGATTTAATCTTCCAAAAAATAAAACTAATTTTTTCTCTTTTATTTTATGTTCTTTCTTAAAATTGTTATCTCTTATTTTTTTATAAAAAATCTTATCCATGCCATTTGGAATAATTTTTATTTTTTCTTTTTCCACAAATTTTTTCAGAATATCAATTTCCCAGGGAGTTATTGCAATTACTTTATTAATTAAATCAAAAGATAACTTGTTAAAAATAATATCATTTAGAAATAAAAAAGGTCTTAAAATTTTTGGTCTGAATGAAGAATCTGTCCAGGGGCAATGAGTTGTATGAATATGTCTGAATTTTTTTATTTTAGAAAGTAATCCTGCAAATAAAATATAGGCGTGTCCTGAAACATGGGTATGAACTATGTCAAAATCTCCTTTAAATCTCCATAATAATGAAGGCCAGATAAAAGTGTTCAAGGATAACCTGAACCAATAAGGAAACCTGTGGACATGGATTCCTTCAATGATTTCCTCTTTTATTGCAATCCTTTTTTCTTTATCTGAATCACAGCAAAACACATGAACTTCATGTCCTTCTTTTACTTGTCTTTTTGCAAGTTCATACATTACTTGTTCAACTCCTCCAAATGTTGGGAAGTAAAACATATTTATGTGGGCGATTTTCATAAAAAACCGAGATTAAGGGGATTTATAAAGATTATAGAGGAGAAATAAAATTGTGGAAATCTCTTTTTAAAAACAACGATATTATGTTGAAAATTTGTATACTCTTTAACACGAAAAAGCTTAAATATAAAAATTTCTCAGAAATACTATGGATAAAATAAAAACTGCAGTTATTCTTGCCGGAGGGGCAGGTCTTAGAATGGGTAAAACAGATAGGCCCAAACCAATGATTGATCTAAAAGGTAAACCTCTCTTACATTGGACCTTAGAAAAATGGTTATCTGTATATGATATTCAACATGTTGTGTTTGGAGTCGCATATAAAAAAGAAGTTGTTATTGATTATTTTACAAAAAATAATCTTGAGATGAAGATAGATTTTAGTGAGCACTCTATAGAAGGAGAAACTGGGGAAGGATTTAGAAAAGCTATTAGTAGATTTGTTGAAGAAGATACATTTCTCGCCATGAATGGGGATGAATTAACAAACCTGAACATTAATGAATTAGTCAATTTTCACCAGAGGGACAGAGGAATTGCGACAATAGTTACAACCCCTCTTAAAATACCTTATGGGGTTTTAACAATAGATCAAGCGAACAATATTACAAGTTTTAATGAAAAAAAAGTCATAAAGAATTTGCCTATAAGCACGGGAATTTATGTTTTTGAAAAAAAGATTCTTGATTATCTCCCTATAACTGGCAATATTGAAAAAACAACTTTTAATGTTCTTGCAAAAAAAAGCTTATTAAAATCTTATTCATTACCTGAAGATAAAAAATGGTATACTGTGAATAACCTAAAACAATTAGAAGTTGCAAGAAAAGAAATAAATAACTTATGGAAAAATTAAAATGGAAAGAGTATTAATAACCGGGATAACTGGATTTATTGGGGGAGAACTCGCCCATAGACTTGTTACTAATTATGATGTGCACGGAGTGGTAAAACAATGCAGATCAAGAAATATGAAATCTCTTCAAGATATTCAACACAAACTTACATTGCATGAAGCAGACATAACTGATTTTATGTCTCTTGAAAATTTGATGAATAAAATAAAACCAAATAAAATATTACATCTTGCGGCGATTTCTCCTGTTAGAGCTTCATTTGAACATCCTTTAGAATATAATGAAGTTAATGCAAAAGGCACCATTAATATTATGAGTGCACTACATAAACTTGAAGATTTTAAAGACCGGAGACTTGTTATTGCTTCAACAGCAGAAACATATGGGTTACAACCAAAAAAAGAGCCCTTTAAAGAAGATTTGCCTCTTATTCCTTCTAGCCCTTACGCCTGTACCAAAGCTTATTGTGATATGTATCTTAGAATGATGAATGAAGTGCATGATTTCAATGGAGTTATTTTAAGATGTGCAAATACTTATGGAAGAAAATATGATAAAAGTTTTTATATAGAATATCTTGTTGATAAAATGCTAAAGAACGAAGAAGTATATATCGGTGCACCAAATTCAATTAGAGATTATATGTACATTGATAACCATGTAAATGCCTATGTTTTGGCCATGGAAAAGCCAGAAGCAAAAGGCGAGGTGTTTAATGCAGCAACCGGGATTGGGATAAAAAATAGTGATCTTGCTTTAAAAATTGCAGACATAACAGGATATGACAAGCAAAAATTGCATTTAGGAGAATACCCTCCAAACTATCCTAAGAGACCAATTAGTTCTGATCAGCCTTACCTTGTTTTAAATTCAAGTAAAATCAAAAACATGCTTGGTTGGCCAGACCCTCTATCTCTCGATGAAGGCCTTAAAAGAACTGTTGATTATTGGGAGAAAAATTTAAATTAATTTACAAATTCTTTTCTGTTGCTTTTATAATCAATTTTTCAAATTTAGGAAGCATTTGTTTCCATTCCCATGTTTTAATATAATTTTTTGCTTTTAATCCCATACTCTTAGCGATTTTTTTGTTATCAACCAAGTAATTGATTTTCTCTGCTATTTTTTCCGGGGTAACATCCTCAATTAAAAACCCTGTTTTGCCATCAACAATTGTTTCTTTTAATCCTCCTTCATTGACCCCAATTGTTAGTTTTCCTGAAGCTCCTGCTTCTAAAGGAATAAGCCCCCAATCTTCATTTATAGGAACAAACACTACTGCCAGACAGTTTGCATAAGGATCAACAAGTTTTTCACCTTTTATATTGTCTAAAATTATGACATTGGGATATTTTTTAGAAAGAGTTTTCAGATTTTCTTTCTCACTTCCATCTCCAAATACATAAAGTTTTATTTTTTTATTTTTAACAAACCCCATGCTCTTTATAACCAAGTCCACTCTTTTTGGTTTTTCAAGTCTTGAAACACACAAGAGATAATCTTCATAATTGCCTTGTTTATAATCTTTAAAATTAATTCCGCAGTAAAAAATATCTGGGGCTTTTATATTATAAAATTTTTTAACTCTTTCTCTGACATTTTTACTAATAGGAAGAATAAGTCTGCATTTTTTTGCAGAGAGCACATCTATTTTTTTGAATAAAAATATTTTAAGAAATAAATAAATCTTCTTAAAAAAAGAAGAATTTTTTAAAGTATATTCTTTAAGGTCAAAAAAATCTCTTTTTGGAGAGAAACAAATCCAAACAACATTATTGTTTTTTAGACTTGCGAAATGAGTTGGCCAATCATTAGCAATTATAATATCAAAATCTTTGAATTTTCTATTAAAATTAAAAACAGAGAAGAATTTTGATTTAGATTTTAACAGATTAATTTTTATTTGTTTGAATTTGTGATAAGGGGTTTTACCTTTTCTTTGTGTAAAAATTTCCACGTCATGACCTTTTGATTTTAAATAAAAGGCATACTCTGCAATTACTTTTTGGGCCCCTCCAATCCCTTCAATGTATGGCTCAAGTATTGCGATTCTCATGTTAGAAGTTATGAATAAACATTTTTAAAGAATACCTTTTTGTGAAAGGTATGAAATCCACATATACTCAAATCAGGGAGAAGACTAAAAATCTTTTTCTTATATCAGATTATCTCTTGTGGTTGTTATTAGATTTATCTAAATTTAAGAGAATCAAAAAAGAAAAAATAAAGAAGGTTTTAATAATTCATTTGGGAGCTATCGGCGAACTTTTAGTTACAACTCCTTTATTTCCTGCACTCAAAAAAACACTAAAGTGTGACATCAGTTTTATGGTCAGCAAGGGAAGAGAAGAAATATTTAAAAATAATCCACATCTTTCAGAAATCATAACTTATGAAGATAATTTTAAAAAAAATATTAAAATATTAAAAAATAAAGATTTTGATTTGGCAATTATTCTTTTTCCGGGTTCAATACAGCTCTCTTTAATGTGTCTGCTTGCCGGAATAAAATACAGAATAGGTTGTTTTAGCGGATTAAAAAAAGGTCCTGCACTTTTTTTTACCAGAAGGGTTTTTCCGATTTTCCAAAAAAATAAAAGGCATGCCCTTGAAAAAAATTTAAGCATGATTAAGCAAATTGGCATTGAAAATAAAAACCCCAAGATAGAAGTTTATGTAACAAAAAAGGAAAAACAAAGTGTAAAAAATAAATTAAAAAAGTTAAAAGTCAAAGATTATATTATTGTTCATCCTGGATTTGGTTTTTCAACAAAACATAAATATCCTTCAAGATTATGGCCATTAGATAGGTATGCCAAAGTTATAGATCATATTGTTAAAAATTATCCTGTTAAAGTTTTACTAACCGGAAGTGCAGATGAAAAAATATTTGCAGAGAAGATAAAAGAAAAAGTAAAGGATAAAAGAAAAGTGATTATTACTAATGGTTTGTTTGACCTGATGGAAATATCTTATCTTATTTCTAAAGCCAGATTATTAATCGGGCCAAGCACTTCAGTGATTCATATCGCAACAGCATTTGACACTCCTCTTATACTGCTTGGAGGGGAAGAACTCCAAGATGTGTGGTATCCTCAAATGACTAAAGAAAAATATAAAGTTTTATTTCATCCAGAAGTCTGCACTGAATGTGATAAAGATTATTGTAGGAAAAAAACAATTGAATGCATGAATGCTATAACAACTGAAGAGGTTATAGAATCTTCTATATCTTTATTAAATAATTGACCACAATTATATTTATAAATATCCTATTTTTAAATTTTCAATGAGTCCTAAAAAACAAAGGGAAAAATTAGTGCCAATGCATGATTTTAGTACAAAACTAAGACAACCCTCAATAATAAATGTTCTTAAAGATTATGTAAAATGGCAGATTAAAATTCGTGATTCTAATAACAGCCAATCTGCTCTTGAACAAGGGCCTGACCATAGTCCAATTTCTGTTAATTTGGATTTGACGACTTCTTGTAATTTTCGCTGTGGTCATTGTGTAGATATGCAAATCCTTAACAAAAAAGATTTTTATAATTATAAAGATTTGAAAAATTCATTTAAACTTCTGGGTGAAAAAGGTCTTAAATCTGCAATTATCATTGGCGGGGGAGAGCCCACAATGTATCCCAAATTTGAAGAAATTGTTGGTGTTTTGAAAGATGAAAAAATTAATGTGGCGGTGGTGACTAATGGTAGTCATATGAAAAAAATAAAAAAAGTAGCTCATTTATTTGGTCCAAAAGATTGGGTGCGTCTTTCAATTGATGCAGGAACAAATTCCACTTTCCAAAAAATGCATAATCCAAGAAAATCTATAAAGCTTGAACAAATTTGCCATGAAGTTTATGGAACAAAAAAAGAGTTTCCAAATCTCCAAATAGGATTTTCTTATATGGTAACCTGGAAAGGGGCTCAGATAAATGATATTAATATTTGTGAAAATATAGAAGAGATCGTGTTAGCTACCAAACTCGCACGTGATAATTTATTTGATTATATTTCAATTAAGCCATTTCTTGAACGCTCTCCTGAAAATAACGCAGAACTTGTGAGTATTGATGAATCGCATAGAGATTATCAAAAAACAATAAGGAGTATTTGTGAAAGTGTTAATAAATCAAAAGAATTGGAAACTAAAACATTCAAAGTGGTTGAGAGCACTAATATGGGGGCTTTGACAGATAAAAAGAATTATGATTATACACTCCAACCAAAGAATTGCCATATGCAATTTTTCCGCCAGATACTTAGCCCTTTAGGTGTTTTTAATTGCCCTGCATATAGAAATGTGGAAAAAGCCAAAATTGGAAAAAAAGATGCATATGCTTCTCCTGAAAAGATGTTTGCAACTAAATTAAACACAGCGAAAATGATTCAAGAATTTAATGCTTCGTATGAATGCAGGGGAGTGAGCTGTCTTTATAATGGAGTTAACTGGTTTATAGAAGACTTGATTCAAAACCATAAAAAAATTAATCAATTGGAAGCTGTTCCAGAACAGAGAGATTATTTTTTATAAAATTAATTTGAAGAGGTCGTGAGTTCTCCACTTTTATAATAGTCTTCAATGGCTTTTCTAAAATTAAATTTTGAGACAAATCCTATTTTTTCTTTTGTTTTTCTCATATCCAGTTCTGTATGTTTTTGAAAAAAAGATTTGTAAGGATTTTCTATATAAACGATTTTTTGATTGGTTCCTAATACTTCATTTAGTGTTTTAACCATCTCATTAAAACTTGTGGCTTTTCCAGAACCGCAATTTAATACACAACTCTCTTGTGCATTTAATGATAATAAGTTTGCGGTGAGAACATCTTTGATATAGATTTCATCTCTTTTTTGTTCACCATATTTAAAGAGTTTAGGTTTATCGTGCAAAATTTGCTTGGCAAGTTGATAAACCATATTTGCCATTTTTCCTTTATGGCTTTCTCCGGGACCAAAGACATTACCATAACGCAGACCCACAATTGTTACTTCAGGGAATTTTTTTGCCAGAGCCATTGCTCTTTCGTCCAAAAGAAGTTTTGATTTTCCATAAGCATTTAATGGTTTTTCGCTCTTTCCCTCAATAAATGGGACTGGACTATTTCCATATACTGCCATTGAAGAAGCATAGATTATTTTTTTACATCCATGAGAAATAGCTTCTCTAAATAACTTAATTGGTGCTTTAGAATTAACAAAAAACATCTTTTTTTCATCAGTAATGGTAGTATTATTAATTGCAGCCTGATGAAATAAAATATCAATATCTCCAATAAGATTCCAGTCTAATTCATAAAAAGAAGATTTTATAATTCTCTTGCAAAATTTCCCCATATTATTTTTCCCGCTTCTTCCAACAGCAATAACATTGTATTTTTTTTTATGAAGTTCTTTAACTAAATTTGAACCAATAAATCCTGTTGCTCCTGTGACTAATACTTTTGTATCTAGATTTTTCATGTCCAAACTTAATAATCTTTATTTATAGTTTTTTCTGTGTGAAGGAAAACAAAAGAAATAAAAGCAAAGAAAATTAAAATAACTTAAGGAATAAAATGATAAAATTTAAAGTAATAAAAAATGAGATTCTTAAAAAGATTTCTTATACTTTTAAACTGGAAAAGAATCTTGGGAAACCAATTATACGGCAATTAGAACCCACAAATGCCTGTATGATGAATTGTATTATGTGTCCCCGTAAGAACATGAAAAGAAAGATAAAATATATGGATATTGAATTTTTTAAAAAAATAATTGACCAGGCAAAATGGAATTATCAGATGTTTCTGCATCATTTCGGAGACCCTTTGATGCATCCAAAGATAGATGAAATGATAAAGTATGTTGCAAAAAAAGGAATAAAAGCCCAAATTTCGGTTAACCCAAAACTACTTTCAGAAAAAATGTCTGAAAAATTAATTGATTCTGGTTTAGATATGATTATGATTTCTATAGATGGTATTGACGACAAAACTTACAAATATTTCAGAGGAAAAAACGCAGACTATGAAGAAGCTGTAGAAAATATAAATAACTTTTTGCGGATAAAAAATAAAAAAAATAGTAGTGTAAAAGTGATTATTTCGCTTGTCAGGATGAAGGCAAACAAAAAAGATGTTGAGAAATTTGAAAAAATGTGGAAGAAAAAAGGGGTTAATCAGGTATTGATTAAACAGTTTACAACTTTTGACGGTTCTGACAAAGTGATTATGGAACAGGGAGATAAAGATACGCTTACAGACCAGTTTAAGACAAATAAAAGGCAATATTGTTCAGAGCCATGGATGGGGATTACAATTACTGCAGAGGGAAATGTTGTTCCTTGTTGTTATGATTATGATGAAAAATATATAATTGGAAATTTGAAAAAAGAGTCGCTGGAACAAATTTGGAATAATGAAAAAATGAGGCTTTTGAGAAGACAGGTTAAAACCAAAACTTTATATAAAAATCCTCTTTGTAAAACCTGCCATGAAACAAGAAACGAAGGTATGCTAAGATATATTTTAGATAAGTTTTCATTAATAATCTCTTCTTTTAAATCTTGAATAAATTGGTTTAAATTATTACCGAAGAAATTATAAATACTGTTGGAGATTTATTAAAAATGAAAAAACTTAATTTAGGATGTGGAAAAGATATAAAAAAAGGTTATCTTAATGTAGATTTTGAAAAATTTAACGGAGTAGATAAAATTTTCAATTTAAATAAAGTTCCTTATCCATTTAAAAATAATTCTGTTGAAGAGATTTTAATGTATAATATTTTAGAACATTTAAATGACCCTTATGGAATTATGAAGGAAGTTTGCAGAATAATGAAAATTAATGCAATAATTCATATTCAAGTTCCACATTTTTCAAGTAATAGTGTTTGGGGAGATATCCAACATAAAAGAGGTTTTAGTTCAGGAACATTTACTCATGATAATATTTTAAGCATGTTTAAATTAAAAAAACAAAGAATTGTTTTTTCTCGTTATGGATTTTTAATGGAAATTTTTGCAAATAAATTTCCAAGAATTTATGAAAAACTTTTTGCATATATTTTCCCTGCATCTTATTTAGACATAATTTTAATAAAAAAATAATCAATTTTTTCAATCACCGAAGAAATTATAAAGGTTCTCAAAACTTATAAAAATATAAAATGAAAATATTATTTATTAATCCTCCTTCAGAAACACCTTTTAAAAAAGATGACCCTTACTATCCTCTTGGACTTTTATATTTAGCAAGAATATTAGAAAAAGAAGGCCATAAAGTTTTAGTTAAAGATTATTATAGATATTCTTTAAATGAAAAGAAAAAGGAAATTATAAAAATTATAAAAAATTCTTCTCCGGATATTGTGGGTTTAACTTGTGTAACAATGAATCGGTTATCTAACTATGAATTAATAAAAATTATCAAAAAAATAAATCCAAAAATAAAAATTATTATGGGAGGGATCCATGCAACATCAATGTATGAACAAATTTTACTTAATTATCCTGTGGATGCAATTGTATTGGGAGAAGGGGAAATTAGTACGCCAAAACTTATCAAAGCATTAGGAGAGAGAAAATCTTTAAAAAAAATAAAAGGAATTGCATTTAAAGATAAGGAAAAAGTTCATTTTACAGGTCTTGAAAAATATATAGAAAATCTTGATGAATTGCCTTTTCCTAAACATGAACTTTGTGAAAAGCTCATTAAAAAAACTAAAACAGCAATAGTAATTACTTCGCGGGGCTGTCCTTATAATTGTATATTTTGTTCAACAGCAGGGTATTGGGGAAGGAAGTGGAGGGCAAGAAGTGCAAAAAATGTTGTTGATGAAATAGAATATCTTATTAAAAAATTCCCTTATTTAAAAACAATAGTATTTCCTGACGATACTTCTACCCTTAATAATCAAAGGATGATTGATATTTGTGAGGACATAATAAAGAGAAAAATAAAAATTGAATGGATCTGCTCTGGAAGACTAGATGTGATTTCTGAAAAAATGCTTTGTAAGATGAAAGAAGCAGGATGTAAATTTTTAGCATATGGAATAGAATCTGGTTCATCGAAAATGTTGAAAACAATAAAAAAAGGAATTACCAGAGAGCAGATAGAAAAAACAATTAAATTAACAAATAAAGTTGGGTTGGATTATGGGGCTTATTTAATGGTTGGGAATCCTGGTGAAACATGGGAAACTGTAAAAGAAACTGTCTTATTTATTAAAAAATTAAAAAATATTAATTTTTGGAGTGTGGGAAGATTAGAGATTTATCCAAATACAGAAGTATATGAAATCGCTAAAAGACAGGGAATTATAGATGATTCTTACTGGTTAACAGATAAAAAAATCCCTCATTACACTTTTGAACATTCTGAAGATGAATTAACAAAAATGGCATACTACATTGTGGCCCAACATCAATTACATAAAGGTCTGCCTAATTTTATTATTTTTTGTTTTAAATTCTTTCTTGAAAAACCAAAAAAAGCAATTAGATATGGTCTCTTGAAATTAAGGGTTTTAGGGCAGGGGAATGTTGAGAAAGATATGAAAAATAAAAGTAAAGGAAAGAAAATTAAATTATTATAATATTGATTTAATATAACTATCTTTATAAATATAATTTTTTTGTATTTAAGATGGACAAAAAAGAAAAGGTCTTGATAATTAAAACAGGGTATAACGAATTTCTTGAATACGAAAATAATAGCAAGATTGTAAGTTTAGGGGATGTTTTAAGAACAACGCCTTTGTTACATCTTTATAAAAATGATTATGTTACATGGGTAAGTGATAAATATGCTTTTCCATTACTCGAACAAACTCCCTATATTGATAAATTATTACCTCTTAATTTTATAACAACTATGCAAATATTAGATGAAGAATTTGATACTCTTATAAATCTTGAAAAAAATCATGATATTTGCAAGTTATCTCATAGAATAGATGCTTGGAGAAAATATGGGTTTAGGTTTGATAAAGAGCATAAAAAAGCAGAAGCTTATGATAGAGCACATGATATCTTAGCAGTTAGTGCTGACAAAATATTGAAAAAAGAAAACCAAAAAACTTCCCAAGAGCTTTTATTTGAAATGGTTGGTGCAAAATGGAATGGAGAAAAATATATTTTAGGATATAAACCAAAAACAAAAGAAATTTATGATATTGGGTTGAATATGATGATTGGAAAAAAATGGCCAACAAAAGCATGGCCTTCTAAAAATTGGGACATATTAGAAAAAAAATTGCTCAAGGATGGATTTAAGATAAGCAGACAAGATGATAAACGACACCCAGAAATAGTGGAGAATATTTATTCTTACATGGATTGGATAAATTCTTCTAAGCTTATTATCACAAGTGATAGTTTAGGGCTTCATTTGGCTCTTGCATTAAATAAAAATGTCTTAGGATTATTCGGACCAACTCCCAATAAAGAAGTTTATTTTTATGGAAGAGGAAAAGCAATTCTTCCAGAGACAATCCCTGAGTGCATAACTTGTTTTAAAGGATTTTGTGAAAGAGGAAAAAATTGTATGGAAGATATATCAGTAGAAAGAGTTTATGAAGAAGTAAAAAATACATAAATTCTGTGGAGTAATTTGAAATATTATCAATATTCCTCTTTTATTTTCCATATCACATAGTTATATTTTATTACATAAATTCTTTTAAATAAATTTTTAATTAGAGAAATATTAAAATGCCAGAATCAAATATAGATCACCACAAGTTAATGTATCATCCAGAGAGAATTTCTGAATGGTTTAATAAAGGAGACTGTGCCCCAATTTATGTTGAAATTGGATTGACAGATTATTGTAATCATAAATGTGTTTTTTGTGCATTAGATTTTTTAGAATATGATAAAAACTTTATTGAGAAGGATGTTATGATGTCGGCGTTAGAAGACATGGCAAGTTCTGGTGTGAAATCTATTATGTTTGCTGGAGAAGGCGAACCTCTTTCACATAAAAATATTGGTTTGTTTACTCAAACTGCAAAAAAATATGGATTAGATATTTCTATTACAACTAATGGGATTTTGTTTTCGGAAACTAAAATAGAACAATGTTTACCAAATCTTTCCTGGATAAGATTTAGTATTGACTCTGGAAGTTCTGAAAATTATGCGTTGATTCATGGAACAAAACCAAAAGATTTTTCAAAATTAATAAAAAATATAGAAAACACTGTGAAATTTAAAACTAAAAATAAATTAGAAACAACAATTGGAACTCAGTTTTTAGCAATACATCAAAATCTGGATGAAGCAATAAAATTAGCTAAAATATTAAGAGACATTGGAGTAAACAATCTTCAAATTAAACCTTATTCTCATCATCCAAAAAGTTCACACCAAGATCTTTCAGTGGATTCAAATCAATATAACAAGATTGGAGAACAATTAAAAGAATTTAATTCAAATGATTTTAAAATAATTTTTAGAGAAGTCACAGCCAAGAGAATTGAAGAAGGAGTTAGTTATCCTAAATGTTATGGCTTGCCTTTTATTACTTTGATAGATTCAAAAGCGAATATAATTCCTTGTAATTTATTTTATGGAAGAGAAAAATTTACTTATGGGAATCTTTCTAAAGAAAGTTTTAAGGATATATGGAAAGGAGACACAAGAAAAAAAGTATTAAAAAATATGAACAGGCAAGGAACTGAAGATTGCAGAAAGGGTTGTAGACTTGACCCAAGCAATAGATACTTACATAGATTAAAAAACCCTGAATCTCAGGATAATTTTATATAAAAATGGAAGAAGAAAAACCAAATCAAAATTTAATACTTGATGGACATAAATTAGCCTGGCATAAGGATAGAGTTAATGCTTGGTTATCTGGAGAAAGAATAGCACCTATTACAATTGATTGTGCATTGACGAGAAAATGTAATTACAGATGTGTGTATTGTTATGGACAATTACAAGCAAATGATGGGAAAAAAATGACTAAAGATGTGATTTTTAGATTTCTTGATGATGCAGCAGAAATAGGAGTAAAAGCCATTAGTTTTGTGAGTGATGGGGAAAGCACTTGTTCACCCCATTTATATGATGCGATAAAACATGGAAAAGAAAACGGGCTTGATATGGCTCTTGGAACAAATGGGGCTTTGTTAAAAAACCAAAAACTTGAAGAAATGTTAAAAAATTTGACCTATCTTAGGTTTAATATCTCTGCAGGAGAATCTAAAAGATATTCTCAAATTCATGGTTGTAGAGAAAAAGATTTTTATAAAGTTAAGAATATAATTAGCGAGTGCACTAAAATAAAAAAACAAAATGATTTAGATGTAACAATTGGTTTACAAATGGTTTTAATGCCTAATTTTAAAGATCAACTCCTTCCTCTTACAAAATTAGGGAAAGAGCTTGGAGTGAATTATTTAGTTATTAAACATTGCAGTGATGATGCTTCACAAAGTTTGGGAGTAGATTACTCAAAATATTTTGATTTGATTGATATTTTAAAAGAAGCTGAATCACACGCCACAAAAAATTACTTGGTTAAAGCAAAATGGTCAAAAATATTAAGTGGAGGAAAAAGGAGTTATACAAAATGTTATGGTGCTCCATTTATGCCACAATTGTCTGGTTCTGGATTAGTTGCTCCTTGCGGCATGCTTTTTAATAGAAAATTTAAGAGATACCATATCGGGAATATAGCAGACACCTCTTTTAAAGAACTTTGGAAAAGTGATAAATATTGGGAAGTTATGAATTTTATAGTTTCTGATAAGTTTAAATTAGAAAAAACATGTGCAACATTGTGCTTACAACACAAAGTAAATGAGTATTTGTGGGATTTGAAACAAAAGAAAATTAAGTTAAAAAATACTCTGGGAGAGTCCCCACAACATATAAATTTTATTTAAAATGATTAGTTTACAAGAAAAAGCTAAGAAATTGAGAAGAAACACTTTAGAAATCTGTAGAGAAACAAATGATGCTCATTTGGGTTCCTCTTTTTCAGAAATAGAAATTTTAATATCTTTATATGATTCTGTATTAAAGGAAAATGATAAATTCATTTTGAGTAAAGGACATGCTCCTTATCCATTATATCTTCTTTTAAGAGAAAGGGGCTATGATCCAAAAATAACTTCTCACCCAGACATAGATGAAAAAAATGGAATCTATTGCACAACTGGAAGTCTTGGACACGGTCTGCCAATAGCAACAGGTATGGCTCTTGCAAGGAAAATACAAAATAAACAAGGAAGAATTTATGTTTTAATGGGAGATTGTGAGTGTTATGAAGGAACGCTTTGGGAATCTTCAAATATAACCAGACATTTTAAATTAGATAATCTCGTTTTGATAGTAGATAATAATAAATTTGGGGCCTTGGATAGTATAGAAAATATTCTTGGATTTGGAGATTTGGAAAAAACCTTTGAAGCTTTTGGATATGATGTTTCTAGAATAAATGGGCATAATTTTCAAGAAATAATTCCTGCTTTAAAAAAAAATAGTTATGAAAAGCCAAGAGTGATTATTGCAGATACAATAAAAGGCAAGGGAGTAAGTTTTATGCAACATCCAAAATGGCATGCAAGGATGCCAACCGAAGAAGAATTTAAAATAGCTTATGATGAATTAAAATGACTTCCTCCGCACACTAAAGTGCGCGGTTTCCTTCCGTCTTAAACGAACAAAACAAAATGCAGAGAAATACAAAACAAAGAACTAAATTAAGGAACGCAATTCCCCTACTAGCTAAAGCTAGTAGTATCCTTGCTAGTTAAATGAGAAAACAATTTGGAGAAACTTTATTTAAGCTGGCAAAAAAAGACCCTCTTATTTATTTGGTGGTGGGGGATATAGGTTACGGGACATTTGACAAGTTTAAAGAAAAATTTCCAGATAGATTTTATAATATAGGTGTTTGTGAACAAAGCATGGTGGGAATAGCTGCAGGAATGGCTTTAGAAGGTCTCAAACCATGGGTTTATACTATAACACCATTTCTTATTGAAAGAGCGTTTGAGCAAATAAAAATTGATGTTGATGCCATGAAAACAAATGTAAAACTAATTGGTTATGCTGATTACCCTCAACATGGTTTAACACATGCAGAATTAGATGCAAAAAATCTTATGGGTTTATTAAAAAATATTAGGTGCTATTTTCCAAAAAATTCAGAGGAAACTAATCAGGTCGTAAATGATTCTTATAATTTTGTGGGTCCAAATTTTATAAGTTTAAAGAAAAATTCATTGTAACAACCTTTTAAAAGCCATAAATACTAAGTTAAGAAAATGAACAAAATTATAAAAAATAAAAAGATAATTGCATGGGGTGTTGGCAATGCTTTTATCAATTTTGTAAGAAAATATACTTCTGTAAAAATTGAATATGCTGTGGATGATTTTACATATAATTGTGAAGTCGCCGGTACAAAAGTATATCGTCCAGAGAAATTACTTCAGGAGAATAAAGAAGAAGTTTTTGTATTAATTTTTACTCTTTCATCTAATATTTATCAAACCATCTCCAAAAAATTACAAGAGAGAGGTTTTATTATTAACAAACATTTTTCAGATTATTCTTTTATAATAAAAGATCAATTTGCTTCTGAAATGCGTCAATATGGAATTGAATTAAAGGATGAATGGTATTCGGTAGTTAAAAGCTTATTTTCTAATTTAACTATCCCAAATCATTCTTCTTTGTTAGGTACTTGGCTTATATATGGACTTCTTTTTAAAAGTAAAAATATTTCGGGGGATATTGTTGAATTGGGTGTTTACAAAGGGGGGAATGCGTTTTGTTCTGCCTTGTTTATAAATCTTATGGGAGATAAAAGAAAACAAATTTTAGTGGATAGTTTTGAGGGTTTTGGAAAGTTATCTGAACATGATCCTGTAGAACATAAAAATTTATTCAAAGATGTTTCTTATGAAGAAGTATCTAACTATTTTTCTGATTTTAATAATACACAAATTCTTAAAGGGCATATACCAAAAATATTGAATTCACTTCACAATAAAAATTATTCTTTTGTTTATTATGACTGTGATCTTTATGAGCCAACATTAGATTCATTAAATTATTTTTTTCCAAAAATATCTGAGGGGGGTTTTTTTTTAATTGATGATTATTGTGTTACAAAAGATTTTTTGGGTGTTCAAAAAGCAGTCAAACAATTTTGTAAGGAGCATAAACTTGATATAATAGAAATCCCTGAAACAACTCAAGGTCTCATCATAAAAAAGAAGTAATTTCAAAATAAAATGTACTCAGAAAAACCAAAATTATATGCACGAGAAAAGTTGTATAATAAATTAGAGCTTAAATCCATCAGCCTTGATGTTACATCAAGATGCAATATGGAGTGTTCTCATTGTTATGCTAAAACATTTGCAAAGGTTGAACCAATTGGACTTGACATATTAAAGAAAGCTTTGGATGAATTATATGAAATGGGGGTTTTCCATTATATTTTACAAGGAGGGGAAGCAATTACAGACCCAGAGAGATTAGAAGCAATAATTAATATGATTTACCCAGATGAAACATATATTAATATTTCATCTAATGGTTGGGATATGACTTATGATAAAATACTCTGGTTAAAAAAATTAAAAGTGGATAAGATTTCTTTTAGCCTTGATTCTGGCATTGAAAAAGAACATGATACAAATAGATTATCAGGCTCATTTAGAAGAACACTTAAAGCTATTGATAATGTTATAAAAGAAGGTTTAGATGTCTCATTTCAAACCACTATTACACATGATTCTTTAAAGTCTGATGGTTTTAAAAAAGCTTATGAGTTTGCAAGGAAAAAGGGGATTAGAATGGAGGCCCAAATAGCTGAACCTGTTGGAGCGTGGGATGGAAGAAAAGATTTATTAATTACTTCGGAAGATGCAAGGTTCATAAAAGAATTGTGTTTGAATTCTCCCAAAACAAGAGATGGAAGAGAAATGGTGAAAAGGGATTTATACAGGGGCGATGAAGATTATTGTCCTGCTGGCAAGGAATTTATGGCAATAGCATCAAATGGAGAATTTCTTCCTTGTAATTTTCTGCAGTTTAGTTTAGGAAATATAAAAAATAAATCAATAAAGGAAATGAGGGATGCACTATTGACAAATAAGTGGTTTAATAAAAAATACGCTCATTGTCTTGTTGGAGAAAATGAAGAATTTATTAATAGCCATGTAATGCCTTATGTAAGGGAACAAAAACCCCTTAATGCAAACAAAATATTTAAATTGGAGGAAAAAGAATGAAAAAAGAATTTGATGGTTTTAAAAAAACAGGTATTGATAATCAAATTGAGAGTAAGATAGAAAAACATTGTAAAAACTATAATATTAATCCTTTGAATGCTATAAAACTATTTCCTGTACTTGCACGTCGTCAACTACTTAAAAGATTTCTTGCACATACAGAATTATTTAAAAGAACATTAGATATTCCAGGGGATATTGTGGAATTAGGTGTTTTTAGGGGAGGGGACTTGATGACTTGGGCAAATTTACTAGAAGTATATAGTATTGGGAATCGCACTAAAATTGTATATGGATTTGATAATTGGGAGGGATTTACTAAATTATCTCCTGAAGATGGCAAAGTTGATAATTCTGTCCAAAAAAAGGTTGGAGGTTATTCTCCAGCAAATTATTTTGAAGAATTAAAATCAGCCATTAAAATTTATGATGAAGATAGATTTATTCCTTGGAAAGATCGTGTGAAATTAATTAAAGGAAATATTGAAGAAACTGCACATACATTTATTAAAGAAAATCCTGGAGTAAGATTCTCATTAGTTCATTGTGATTGTGATTTATATGAACCAACAAAAGCCGCATTAGAATGTTTTTGGCCACATTTATCTCGTGGAGGGATTATGTTATTTGATGAATATGCACTACATGAGTGGTCAGGGGAAACAAAGGCTGTTGATGAATATTTTGCAGATAAACCAAATATAAAGATTAAAACTCTAACTTGGACTAATGCTCCTGCAGCTTATATTATAAAAGAATAAAAGATTTAAAATGAATGGCTCTTTTAAATGGAAAGGTATCAAAATAAAAAATGTTAAAACTAACAAACCTCAGGTTAAGGAGAAGTAATGAAAAAAGCATCAAAAATTATTTTAATTAATCCTAAAAAAGAAATTTTATTGTATTTAAGAGATAATAAACCGACAATATCACACCCTGATTATTGGGATTTTATTGGGGGAGAGGGGGAAAAAGGAGAAACTTCTTTACAAACGATTCAAAGAGAAATAAAAGAAGAGATAAATTCTAGAGTCAGCGAAATTAAAATTTTGAATAGTGAAATATATAACCCTTTAAATACAAATGTAACTTTTTTCAAAGGGAAAATTAATGAAAATATAGAAAACATTAATTTAACAGAAGGGCAAAAATTAGGATTTTTTAAATTATTAAATTTACCTTCAAAATTCCCTTTCTTTTATAGAGATTTTATTCATAAAAATAAACATAAGATCTTTGATTAAAATATATTTTTTTGTATAGCAATTATTTTAAACTGAATATTTATCATACTTTCTATGGGCAAAGAGATAAAAATCCCAGACACATATAAGTACATATCTGCATTTTTAACAATGAGATGTAATCTTAATTGCAGTTTTTGTTTAAATGCTTTTGATAAAAATTTTAACAGAAAAAGTTTTGAAGAAATTTCTGGGGAGCAATGGGTTGAAGCATTAAATAAAATAGAATCAAGGTCTGATGTCCCAATTACTCTCACTGGAGGAGAGCCTTCATTACATAAAGATTTTATTTATATTATAAATAATCTAAAACCAGAACTCAATATAGACTTCTTAACAAATCTTTCTTGGGGGAAAAAAGGTTTGGAGAAGTTTATTTTAAAAGTTGATCCGAATAGAATTAAAAGAGATGCGCCTTATGCTTCTATCCGTGTTTCTTACCATCCAGAACAGATGGGGAATGGAATCAAACTTGCTGAAAATGCGAAAAAATTGCAGGATGCAGGTTTTAGTATTGGAATATGGTCTGTCTTATATCCAAGTCAACAACAATTGTCTGCAATTAACCAGATGCAATTTGTATGCAAGGACGCGAAAATTGATTTCAGAATTAAAGAATTTACAGGAGAATATAAAGGAGAGATATATGGAAATTATTCTAAATTTCCTGGCTCGGCCTTTAATTCTAAAGAGACCTTACAAGGGATGTGTAAAACAACAGAACTATTAATGGGCCCATGTGGTGATGTTTATAGATGTCATAGGGATGCGTTTGCAGGAGAGAATCCTGTTGGAAACATAACTTCTCCATACTTTAAAATCAAAGATATTTTTAGACCTTGTGATAAATACGGACAGTGCCATCCATGTGATGTTAAAGTCAAAACAAATTATAAACAAGAATTAGGACATACAAGTGTTGAAATAAAAAATGTTAAATAAAAAACAAATTGTTTTTGTAGAATCTTTTTTTAATGTGCCCACTTTTAACATGGCCTATGCACTAAAAAAAACAAAAAAATATGAAACTGTTTTAATTTTACTTGCTAAACATGATAAAAAAATATTTGAAAAAGCTTTTGATAAAATCTTTATTTTTGATTTAAAATTTAATCTTACTCCAAAAGGATTGATTAATTTTTTTAAAAAAATAAAAAGTAAAGAAGGAAAAAAATTTCTTGCAAAAATAAAAAAAATTAATCCTCATGTTTTCCAGATAACTGGTCCTGACTTAGTTACTTTATGGTTCATGCATTTTTTAAAGAAGAAAGTAAAAGTATACTATGCTTATGATATATGGAAGTTTTATGACAAAAAATTCTCCTTTAAAAAAAATTCAGGAATAATGCAATTTTTTCATAAATATACTGAAAGAATTTGCTTTAAAATGGCAGACGGAATTTTGCATAAATGTTCTCCAAAAATGATTAATTTATTAAAATTAAAGAGTAAAACCCCAGAACTATCTTTTTTACCATGTTGTTTGGATGAATGGAATTATTCTATAAAAGAAAAGCGAAAAAATAAAGAATTGCATATAGTCTATGCTGGGAGATTTTGGGATAAATGGAAAGGTCATATTTCTTTTCCTAAAATAATTAAAGATATAATTTCCCAAAAAATTCATTTTCATATCTATGATTTATTGACAAAAGAATTTAAAGAAAATCTTAAAAATATAAATAAAAAATATTTACATTTGCATAAATTAGTATCTATAGATAAATTAAATAAGGAAATTTCAAAATATGATTATGGGTATTGTATGGATTTCACAGATGATTCAATAGTAAATCCCTTATGGAGGAAAGCGGGCATAGCAAATAAATTATTTAGTTATATTGGGGCAGGACTACCGACTATAGCGAATGAACAACTAGAATATATAGCTAAAATAGTTCGGGATAATAATATTGGAATTACAATAAAAGATTTTAAAGACCTAAAAAACCTAAGAAAAATTCTTGAAAAACAAAATTATGGGCAATTACAAAAAAATGTCAGAAAAGCCCAGGAGAAATTTAAATTGAGCAAGAATATAGAAAAATTAGAAAGATTTTATGAGAAAGTTGTTGAGATGAAAAGGTGAGTATAATAAAACTTGGTTTTTCTTGG
Source organism: Nanobdellota archaeon (assembly GCA_030611805.1). Classification (GTDB taxonomy): domain Archaea; phylum Nanobdellota; class Nanobdellia; order Pacearchaeales; family GW2011-AR1; genus JAUWPB01. Next base: position 42,565 of record JAUWPB010000002.1, read on the forward strand.
ATTATTTTTTTAAAAAGTAATTCTTTGATATTTTTTGGTCCATAATCCAATCTTTTTTTCTTTAAATCAAAAAAGATTGTTTTTTTAAATGATTTTCCGATTGGGAGACACCAATTTTGATATCCATCGCCATCTTTATTTTCACAGTCCCAAAAACAAAACATAATTTTCTTATTTTTAAGTTTCTTCTCTAATTCTTTTAAATTAAGATCTTTAGATTCTTTATTCATTTTAAATGTTAATTATTTTGCATATTAAAAAAACTTTTTAATTTTATCTATAGTCAAACATCATCTTTTAAAAGCATCATAAAATTTAAAAATTATTTTACCACTTTTAACTCTACATCAATCTTTGAAAGAAAACCATTTATAAATAAAGATAATTTTTCTCTGACATATTTAGGAAAAAATTTACCCGCAATAGTTGGGGTTATTTTTAATTTAATTATTTCGAATTCCTTTTTTAAATTTATTTTATTTACTTGCTTTTCTAAATGTATAAAACAATCTTCATTAAAAAAACGTTTATGTTCCAAGCTAGAGTAAGCTCCTTTATTTGTATAGTGGGGAACAACTATTCTTATAATTCCGTTATCTTTTGCAATTCGCCATAATTCTTGAACTACTTTATCTGGTTCTTTTAAATGTTCCAAAACATTATCTGTATAAATATAATCATAAGTATTATCTTTAATAGGATATGGAAATATATTAAAATCAAAACTCTTTGTAACCTTCTTATCTTTTTGTATATCTACATTATCCCATCCTTCTCTTATATCATCCCCACATCCTAAATTGAGTTTTTTAATTTTCTTTTTTACCATTTTGTTTGTACTAGATTATATCTCCTATCTTGAATTAATCTTAAAGATATTTATAAAGATTATTGTGGATAAATTTTCCTCTTGATACTTCTTAAAATCATAAAATCATTTTTATCAAGACATTTAGTAAGAAATATTAAAAGGGTGTAAGATGTAATAAATAAAAAAGTTAATAATATTATACTTATTATGTTAATAATGACTAATTCTCTGGCACAAATTAATAACAGCAAAGGGATAATTGAAATTGCTCCTATCTTAATCATCTTTCTTCTTAGGGGAATAAAAGAAAAATAATGTTTTGTTTGGAATGCAAAGAGAATATTAAGAGAAATATATGAAATCATTGTTGCTATTGCTGCCCCATTTATTCCAAGACTATTTTCTATAAAAAAGATTTGTTTCATAGGAATCAAAAGATAATTTAAAATTATATTCACAAGGGCTATAAAAAACAAGTCTTTTAAGAGGAGTCTTGATTTTCCTGCCACCAAAATTAATTTAGAAGAGATTATAAATATTGAAGAAACGAATGCTCCTATTGCAAGGATTCGCAATGAATTTTCAGCAGCCAAATAATTCCCTCCAAATAAAATGTTTATAAAAACTCCTGGAAACAAAATTAAAAATATAAAAATAGGGAGGTTAATCATAAATATCCATTTTACAATTTGCTTGCTTGTTTCCTGGATAGTTTTAAAATTTTTTGCTGAATATTGTTTAATAATCAACGGGAAAAATAAAGTTATAAACAATGAAGGGGCAATTAATAGAAGGAGTGCTATTGGAACGGCAGCATTATACAAACCAACTTCAAATACACTTTTTAAATATCCTATAAAAAAAGAATCTGTCCAGTAAAAAATATTCCCAATTAGCCCTACAAACATAATTGGCCAGGAATATGAAAGAATTTTATTTTTTATTTTAACTGCTTCTTGTTCTTTTAATTTATATTTCTTAAAAATCTCTGGAAAACCATATTTACACAATAAAAAAGATGTTATTAAAACAATTAAAAATCCTAAAACATAAGAAAAAATAATTGCACTAGTTTTAAATCCCAAAACAAGAAGAAAAATAAGAGATATTACCTTAATAGCATTTAACAAAATATTATCTATAAAAGAGTACCAGGAAATCTTTTCAAATGCTCTTATGACTGAAAGGAAAATATTTGAAATGACATATAGAGGGATAACAAAACTAAAAATCTTGAGGAAAATTATTAAATCTGTATTATGAAAAAAGTTTATTGAAATAAACTCTGAAAAAAAGAAGAGGATAATTCCGGAAATCATGCTTAAGAAAAATGAAATTGTTAAGGAAAATTTAAACAGATATCTTATTTTTTGTCTTTCTTTTTTTCCCCGATAAAGAGAGATATATCTTAAAAGTCCTTCTGACAAACCCAAGGAAGAAAAAGCTACAAAAAAACCCAAAATCATTATTGCCAAAGAAAATAAACCATATACTTCCGGACCAAAATTCCTTGCAATTATTATTCTATAAACATAGTTAAAAATCTTAGCAAAAAAAATCCCTGCAAAAACAATAATGGAAGATTTGGCTAATAGTTTCAAATCTTTATCAATTTCTTTTTGTTCGTTTTTCATCTAAATAATAAAAATAAAGGGCTTTTAAACTTTCATTAAGTGTCCTCTATTCACTCAAAAACCTTCAACTTCTTAAACTTTATAAAATCATATATCAGAGAAAATTAAAAATATTCACTTAAAAGATTTCTAATACTAAAAATAAAAAAAACATTTTTAATTATATAGGAAGGTCATTATTTTTGTTTAATATTAAGAGGGGTCTTCCAAACCACAAGATTAAGTTTGACAAATTTCTTTGCAATTGATTTTGGAATAAAGATTTTTAAAAATGATTTAAGTTTTGGGCGGAAAATAACAAAATTATGTAAATTATTTAAAATTTTAGATTTTGGTTTATAACTTTTCCCACGAAGAGGAAAATCTTCTTTGCCATCATATTTACATTTTAAAAATTTAAGGACTCTTTGATAAACTTTTTTTGTATTTTTTGTAAAATCTTTAAAGTCTATTAATAAAATCTGATTAGACGGAAAAACTTTCTTAAATCTATCAATATTAATTTTATGATTATATATCTCCCAATAAAGCACATCATCCCGTATATCTCCCCTTAGAAGAAGGGTTTTAAAAAGAGAAAGAAGCCCTTCATTAGGGTCTCTTACCATGATGATTATTTTTGCTTTTGGATTAAATTTATATAATTTTTTAGGAGCATTTGGAGAAGAGATATACCATGGAGTAGATTCCCCAATTATTCTTTCATTTTTTACATCTTTAAATAATTTTTGATACTCTTTCAATGTTTTTACAACTTGTGTTGATTTAAAATCTGAAAAAAATCCTGGTTCTTTTAATTCAGACATAAAAATTTCTAGATGTTCCCCCAAATAATTATGTAAACTTGTTGTTCCTGACCTTTGGGGCCCCACAATAAATAAATTTGGTTTTTTCATTTTTAATACTTTAAAAGATTTTTTCATCTTTTAAATGTTCTCCTTGTTTAAAAAGATTTTTATTAATTCTACGCTTTTATCCAAAGATATTGTGTCATTGTCAACCATTAAAGAATAATTTTTTGGTTCTTCATAAAAATGCCCTTCTCTTTTCTCCAATGTTTTTTTAAGATATATCCATTTTGGATTACAAATTTTATCTACTTCATTTCTAATTTCCACCGTAGGAGCAATAACAGAAACAATTACATTTGTCTGTTTTGACAAGATTTTTGCTAATCTTGCTACTCGCAAATTGTGCTCCATTCTATCTTGTCTTGAAAAGCCTGTATTCAAAGAAATACTTTCCCTCATTTCATCTCCATCTAAAACAACGGCATTAAACTCTTTTCTTAAACCATACGCTAAAGATGTTTTTCCTGATTCACTCTGCCCAGTTAACCAAATTATTTTATTTTTTTCCATTTCACTCAAAAACCTTCAACTTCTTAAACTTTATAAAATCATATATCAGAGAAAATTTATCTATTCTGTCCCAATCAATTGTTTGGTCAACTGAATCCAAAAGCAAATGAAATGCAACTCCTATGAAAATAAAGAAAAAATATTTTGAAAAAAAACTAAATAAAAATAAAATTATCAAAACCTCTATTCCATGTAAAAAATAAAAACCACGATAAAATCCATTTCTTTGTTTTCTGGGCAAAGAGAGAAATATTTTTTTATTTTTGGTAAACCAGTTATAAGCATTTTTTAAGCTTAAATCTTTTTTCTTATAAACAGAATATAAATAATGGTCAACATCAATTAAAAAACTTGATAAAAAAACTATGAAAAATCCAATTAAACCTATTTGTGGAAATAAGAAAAACAAAGAGGCTGAAAAAATAATTCCAAAAATTATGTGTTGTTTTGGGTACATTCTAAGGACAAAGAATTTTTATTTTTAAAGCTTATGTAGTTTATTTCTTTTTTTCAAAATTTCATTCCTCAATTCTTTTTATCATATCTGTGAAAGCAGGTCTTGTAATTAAAACCCCTGCAGTAATTCCTATGATTGTTGTGATTGCAAATCCTTTTAACAAACCTGCGCCTGCCCACATTAAAGGAAGCAATGCAACAACTGCTGTGAAATATGCCCCCAAAATAATTGTAAATGCTCTTTTCATTCTTTGTTTGATACTTAAGAAAGTGCTTTGCCTTGCCTCGTCTAAAATAATAATCTGCTGGTCTATTCCTGTGCCTATTGTCGCTAAAATCCCTGCAATACTCGGCAGGTCAATATTCCATTCTATAAAAGATGCAATTCCCAAAATTATGATTACTTCAGAAACACTTGTAATTAACAAAGCAATTGAAGATTTGAATTTTTTATATCTAAAGAAAATAATTATTGAAACTGCGAGAAGTGCGACCAAACCTGCCAGTAAAATTGACTTGATAAATTCTTTCCCAAGTATCGGAGAGATTGTATCTAATTTAACTATCTCTAATTTATATGGAAGACTTCCGGTAATTAAAATTGTCTGAAGTTTATTCATTGACTCTTCTGCAAAATCATATGCTTCTTCCTGGGTTTTTCCGTTTTCAGAACCTGAGATTGCTATTTGTGTTGTTACTCTTCCTTTAAGCCCTTCTCCAATTAAAAGACTATCAACAAGAATGTCATCTACATACAGATTTAATTTTTCAGAAAGATAATCCCCCTGAGAAGTTGAATTTACATCAAGTTTATCTGTTATTTCTGCGTGTTGTTTTGCAGCATCCTCGCTTAAATAAATTGTAAATCTAAACTTGCAAAAATATCCTGTTTCAGATTTCTGACAAGTTTCTATTCCTGCACAAGTTGCATCATTCCTGCAAACAGAAGCAATATCTTTTTCCCCCCCAACAAACACGGTCTCATTTCCTATCCTTGCTTCAAACTTTCCTTGTTCAGAAATTAATTCTTTCAAATCTTTTGGTGTTGCCCCTGCAATTTCAATTAACATAAAATGGTTTCCGGTCATATCTAAAACAGGGCGAATTTTCATATCTGCAATTCCATAAACATTTAATCTATTGGTTATCACATCAACTAAATCATTTATTTCTGAAGACGTCAGTTTTTTCCCCTGTGCCTGGACCAACGCTCTTGAGCCACCTGCTAAATCCAAACCCATTTTAATATTTGTCTTTGGTATTTCTGATACAGTTATATTTGGGGCGTAGTTTGAGAATAAAATTATTTCAAAATCTTTTGTCTTGAAAATAGTTTTTACATCTTCATTAGAATTAAATTTTCCTTTCATAACATTTGAAAAATCCTCTATAGTTGTTATTTTTTGTGAATCAATTTCTGTAATTATCTGACCCTGCCTTAGTCCTTGCTCAAATGCTGTTGAATTTGATTCAACACTTGTAACTAAAACTCCTTTTTGAAAAAAGGTGGGAGGCAATCCAAAAATAGACAGCAAAGACAAGGACACTATAATTATCAAAAGCCATATTTTCCAGCTTAATTTCATCCTCTCTTCTCCACATACCATTTAAGTATTGAAACATTAGTTATCCATGTATTGAGAAGGTCAAACCCCAACCCAATAATTAGTATTGTAAAAATTTGGCTTAGAACTACTGAAAAAGATTTCACGACGATTAAAGCAAACGCCACAGCCAATATAGAAGTTAAAGTCATTGTCATCCCTGTTTTAAATGCTCCTAAAATTCTTTGGTTTAACGAACCTTCTTTTCTCTTTAAGATTCTTGTTGTGAGCAAGATATCTGTGTCTACTGAATAACCAATTAACATTAAAAACGCAATAATGCCTGCACTTGACATTTTCATCCCCAAGAGATTCACAAAAACAAGAGTCATCAAAATATCTGCGAAAACAGCAAGGATAACTGCAAGAGAAGGGATAAATGTCCGAAAAATAATAAAGACAACTATTGCCATAAAAATAAAAGCAAACAAAATTGCGATTAAAAGCTGCCTGTAAAAACTCTCGCTTAAAGCAGAACCAGTAAATTCAAAACTGCTATTTTCTGTATTTAATTCATAGCCAAGATAATCTTCTAAAATTTGTTTTATCTCTTCTCCTGAAGATTTTGTTTCAATAATTACTGCTTTTTGCTCTCTTGTGATTAAATCATATATTTTTCTTGTATTAACCTCTTCTAATTTTTCCGAAAGTGCCTGCTCTAAATCTGTTATATCAATCTCTCCATAAATTGTTACAGAAGTTCCTCCTGTCAAAGAAATGTCTTTGTAAATAAAATCCTGGTTATTAGAATAAAATATTCCCATGTAAACTAAAGAAAAAAGCACGAGTGAAATTGGAATTAGCAAGAGTAATTTGTAATACTTGTCGTGCCAGTTTTTTTGTTGTGTTTCCATTTTAAATCATGCGCGGACTGGGATTCGAACCCAGATCATTTGGTTTCTTCAAAAATTAATTTGGAAGCCAAAGATTCTGCCATTGAACTATCCACGCTTATTATAACATCTTAATATTGTTTAATAAAGTTTACTATGTTTTTGCAAACGCCCGAGGTAGGATTTGAACCTACGACCTCGTCCTTAGGAGGGACGCATTCTATCCGCTGAACTACTCGGGCTTACTGATATATTTTTAAAGAGCATTTTGATTTAAAAAACATGTTGGTTAAAATACTTGGAATAATTGACCTGATTGCGGGGTTGATTTTGATATTTGGGGCAAGTATAAACCTTCCGAACCAAATCTTTATGGTTTTTGGTGTGGTTTTATTAGTTAAATCTTCTTTAGGATTATTAAAAGATTTTGCAAGCTGGATTGATTTTTTATGTGGGATAATTTTTCTTATATCAGCAACAATCTCAGTTCCAGAAATAATTAGTTTAATCTTTGGATTATTGATTATTCAGAAAGGGCTTTTTAGTTTTTTGTGAATGCGGAAGAAAGGATTCGAGGCCTCGAAGAGGTCATCCCCTTGTGGGAAACCCGTAGGGTGAGAATCAAATTTATATGCGGAAGAAAGGATTCGAACCCTCGCAGGCACTAAGCCACTGGAGCCTTAATCCAGCCCGTTTGACCACTCCGGCACTTCCGCATAGAATTAGAGGATATTTTGAATATAAAAAGTTTTATAAATACAGATAATCATGAAATTTTGAAGACAGCCATAATAGGTTGGAAACACCTGGTCTCATTCCGAACCCAGAAGTTAAGCTTCCTATGTTGATGGCAGTAGTTTCCTACAAGAAGCCAAACCATTAAGCTGTCTTTCACTATTTTTATAAAAGATGTTTGAGTGATTGTTTAATGAAATCCAACTTATCTAAAAAAGAAATTCAAATAAAAATTCTTGAATTTTTTAAAGATATTAAAAATCAAACCCCAAAAGAAGTTAAAAAAATAAAAAAACTTGCAATGAGCAAGAATATCTCTCTTGGGGGATTAAGAAAAAAATTTTGCAAAAAATGTTTAACTCCCTATAAGAGCCCTAAAATAAGGATTAAAAATAAAATAAAATCTGTAGTTTGCGAAGAATGTGATTATGTTGCTAGATGGAAGTTAAAACTCTAGTATTAATTTTTTAAAAGTAAAAAGACAGGATTAACTCTTCTTAAACTTGCCAACTAACTCAATCAAATCAGTTTGCCCTAAAAAAGCAGACCTGCAACAGTATCTTTCTAATCCAAGCTCGTCTAAAACTTTTTTAGAATTTTCTCCTTCTTTCACAAGTTTCTTAAATTCTTCCCATAAATGAGCTATTGGTTTTCCACAACTAAAGCATCTGACTGGTATTATCATATTATTAATTCTTGAAATCAGTTTAAAAAACTTGTGATAGGTAAATTTAAATAATAAAGACCTCTAACAATATAGAGGTGTGGTGCCTCAGAGCCTAATTCTGGGAAATTAAGATGGAAAATATTGATAGTAATTTAATAAAAAAAGTTTTAGAGTTATATAAACCGAAATATAGGTGGCTTAAAACTGCTAGTGAACAATATCCTATTTTTAATGCCATTTTTAAAGTTCAGCAAGGAACTTATAGTATACTCCCTTTTGAGCATTTAACAAATACAGAAACAGAATTATGTCTTAATCAATTAGCTTATGTTTCTATTGCACATATGGTTCAAAGTTCGCATGAAAAATTTAAAGAATATCCTTTGAAAAAATTTTATGAATTACAAAAAGAGGGAGCATGGGTTTTTGAATCTAATAAAAGATTTAATAAAATTATTGATAATGGTAAAAAATTTCACGGAAAGTTAATATTTAAGAATATTAAAAGAATGAAAAATTTATTAATCATTAAAACAGATTTTGAATTTGAAAATAAAAGTTATTTTGGAACCTTCGGATTAGCAAGTAAAATCAACTATTAAGAATAGAATATGAAACAAAAAACAATAATCAAATTGGATAATGTAAAAAAACATTACTTGATGGGAGATAGCATAGTCCGGGCTTTAGATGGAGTTGATGTACAAATAAATAACGGGGATTTTGTGGTGATTATTGGTCCCAGTGGTTCTGGGAAATGTGTTTCTGGCGATACAGAATTAATATCAACCAAAGGCATACCAATTCAAATTAAAAATCTTAAAAAAGATAAAACAAAAATTTTTGCTATGTCTAAAAAAAGTGGGAAGATAATTCCTTTTTTATTCTCAAATTTTTATAAAAGAAAAGTTAAGAGTTTCTTGGAAATAAAAACGAGCAGTGGAAAATCAATTGAAGTAACTGAAGAACACCCTTTTTTCACATTAGATGAAAAAGGTTTTTCTGAGATTAAAGCCATGTCCCTCAAAAATAAAATGTTTATAGCCACTCTAAGGAAATTGAATTTTAAAGGATTGCCTCAAGATTTAAATTCATTAAAAAAATTAGGGAAAGATAAATCCTTGGTTGTATATGATTCCTTACAATTAATTAAAGAATTAAAAAAAGGAATTTCAAGAGGGAAAATTTGTAAAGAATTTGGTTTTAATCAAGTAACTTATGATTCTTGGTCAAATAAAAATAATATTAAATTACATAATTTTATTAAAATCATCAATGAATGCGGGAGAGATTTAAATGAGTATGAAGGAAAACTAAAACTAACAGCACTTTCTTCTCGGATTTCTGTTAAAATTCCTCAGCATACAAGTCCCGAATTAATGGAGCTTTACGGATATTTAACCGGAGATGGCAATCTTGACGGACATGGTTTAAAAATAACAAATATCGATAAAGAAATAATAAATGAAGTTAAATCTTTAGTAAGGAAAATTTTTGAGATCGATTGCAAAAAATTTATTGAAAAAAGAATTGATTGCAACACCAGGGTATTAAGAAGTTTTTTTAATTTAATATTTGAAGTACCGTTGATTAAAAAATCGCGCAATATCGATCTCCCAGATTTTGTATTTAAGTGCTCTAATAAAGAAATAGCAGGGTTTCTTAAAGGATTATTTGACTGCGATTCTTATATTTCAAAAGATAAAAAAGAGATTATAATAACTCTTGCTAGTAAAAACTTGATTAAACAACTAAATTATCTTTTATTAAGATTTGGTATTATTTCAAGATATTCGGAAAAAATAAAATGGGCAAGTAATACTAAACAAAAGATAAAAAGAAAGTATTATAGTTTATCTATCTCTGGTTTTGATAATCTGAAAATTTATGATGAAAAAATAGGTTTTAATTCTAAGAAAAAAAATAAAAGATTAAAGAAACATTTGTCGGAAAATAAAAACACAAATGTTGATGTTGTCCCATGCGGAAAATTATTAAGAAATATAAGAAGGGGTTCAGGCATTTCACTGCCAAAAAAAATTCATAAAATATTATGGCCTTATGAAAAAGAAAAAATAAACCCTTCTTATGAAAAATTAAAAAAAATCATAAGGATATTAAAAAACAATAAAATTAATGTTAAGGTGCTTGAAGAGATTATGAAAAAAAAGATATTTTGGGATAGGATAATTTCTATTAAAAAAATAAATAGAGAAATCCAGGTTTATGATATAACAGTTCCTGGAGCAGACAATTTTATTGCAAATGGATTTATAATTCATAATTCAACAATGATGAATATGGTTGGAGCATTGGATTTGCCGACAGAAGGAGAGATTTATCTTGATGAACAAAATATTGCAAGTCTTGAGGAATCAGAGTTGGCGCAGATTAGAGGGAACAAAATAGGATTTGTGTTTCAGACTTTTAATTTAATTCCTACTTTAACAACTTTAGAAAATATTGCACTTCCAATGATTTTTCAGGGCGTGAGTAAAGAAGAGAGAATTAAGAGAGCGGAAAAGATTTTAGAAGATGTTAAATTAACCCATAGAAAAAATCATCTGTCAAATGAGCTTTCTGGAGGGGAAAGACAGAGGGTTGCAATTGGAAGAGCATTAGCAAATAATCCGGATGTCATCTTAGCTGACGAGCCAACAGGAAATTTGGACACAAAAACAGGTTTGGAAATTATGAGATTATTTGTTGAATTAAATAAAAAAGGAAGAACAATAATTCTTGTTACTCACGATTTAAGTCTTGTAAAATATGCAAACAAGGTTTTAAAATTACAAGACGGAAAGATTGTGAAGTAAGTGTATTAATTATTTAGAAGTAACAAGCTAAAGATTTATAAATAATGGGGGTTAAGGAATAAGACAGAAAATGAAAAATCAATCTAAACAACCAGGAATGAGAAAAAAGCAAATACTTAAAGGTCTTGCTTTAATTACTACAACTGTTGCTATAAATTTTTTTACTCATTTTGAAGGAGTTGTGCGAGCAAATGTTAAAACCGCAGAATTTCCATTATTTCGAAGAACCGCAGAGGTTCAAATACTTATGAATTATCAAGGGCAGTGTCTTGATGAATGTTTAAGTTATTGGTTGGTTGTCCCAGGAAGTGCTATATGGAGACAACATAAATTTCCAGAAGTAGGTGACCCTTCTAAATATTACCAATTAAATAAACCCTATCAAGAAAAAAGGCACCCAAAAAGATATAATCCTTCAAAAATTTTTAAAATTTAATAAATACAAAAAATGAAAACACAGACTAAACTTATAATTACAAGCATATTTATTTTTTTATTTAGTTTAAACTTTATCTCAGCAGTTTCAATTACAGATGTTTCAAGTTCGCCTCAGGAAGTGGTTCCAGGGGAAATCGTGAATATTATTATTGAAATAGAAAATATTTTTGAGTATGATGTGCAAAACTTAAATGTTAAACTAGATTTATCTGGAGAAGATGTTCCTTTTGCACCTTATCAATCAAGCTCTGAAAAGTTCCTGGATGAATTAGATGATGGGGATGAAGAAGATTTTAAATTTAAGTTAATAGTTTTGCCTGAGACAAGTTCCGGGATTTACAAGATTCCTGTAGAGATTAGTTATGAAGATGACGAGGAAGATACTTGTACAAAAAATGAACTAATCAGTGTGACAGTTAATTCAGAGCCAGAGCTAAAAGTCTCGTTGGTTGATTCAGAGGTTTTAATTAAGGGTAGTGAAAATGTTTTTTCAATTAAAATAATTAATTCTGGTTTGGCAGATGTTAAGTTTGTTTATTTGGGTGTGAGTGATTCTAAGGGAATTAAAATTCTTTCTGAAAAAGAACAATATATTGGAGACATAGACAGCGATGATTTTGATAGTGTGGAATATAGAATATATATTAATGAAGATGCTTCAGGCACAATAAACCTGCCAGTGATTTTAAAATTCAGGGACGCGACAAACAAGGAATTTACAGAAAGTAAAAATCTTATATTAAAAACTTATTCGCTAAAACAAGCTCAGGATTTAGGGCTTGTGAAAAAAACAAATTACACAATTTACATTATAATTGGAATTTTAGTTCTTGGTTATATTGGTTATAGAATTAGGAAGAAAAGAAAAAAGAATAGAGGGAGGATTTGAAGATGAGTGAAAAATGTAAACAAGGGATTGAATATGGTTGCCCTTATAAAACAGAATGCGGGAGTAATCACCCCCTAAATATTAGTATAACAGACCCAAATAATCCACATTTAATCTATTCTCGTTCAAAAGATTGGTCAGACACCACTTTAACTTGGGTAGATAACGAAAGCCTTTATGCTTGCCACCCTGAAAATTTAATGAGGAAAAGAAATATAGAAATGATGTTTGGAGAAACTTTTTATGAAAAAGATGCCAAACAAATTAGAGAAAAAGTGATAGAAGAAGTGCAAGAAACAATTAATGGATTAAAAAAGAATAGAGGGGGAATTTGAAGGTGGTCCCCAGAAATATAATCAAAAGAAAAGAAAGAAATTATAGAAAAAAAAGAAAATTTAATCGTTTGAGCAGGGATGGTAAAAACAAACATTGGGCAAATCATACAGGAATATTTAGAGATGAAGAATTTAGAAAAGGTCCGAAATACTGGCATGGACAAAAACCAATAAGAAATTTTAATCCAATAAAAAATCATAAAGATTTGATGTGTGCATTAAACCTTATAAGTACTGGAGGAAAAAATCATGATCATTATAGAAATATTAGTGGGTTGTATAGAGAAAGATTAAGGACCGCACAATCGCTTAGAGACAGGAACGCAAATGTGAATATTAACTATATTGCAAAAGCAGGATATTTTGAATTAAATCGGATGGTAGCATAATCTCAAAAATGAAGGCTCATTTTTCTCTTGCATTTAACAATCTTAGAAGAAGAAAACTTAGAAGCTGGCTGACTATGATTGGAATTTTTATTGGGATCGCAGCAGTTGTTGCCTTGATTTCTCTGGGTCAGGGTCTGCAAAATGCTATTAGTGAACAGTTTGAAACTCTTGGAGCAGACAAAATAACAATTATTGGAAAAGCAGGTTTTATTGTTTCTCCAATTGCATCTGAACTTTCATCAAAACCATTGACAGAAAAAGATGTTGAAATTATTGAAAAAATTCAGGGTGTTAAAATTGCTTCTGGGTTTTTAATAAAATCTCTGGAAGTAGAATTTAAAAAAGAAAAGAAAGACGTGCTTATTTCCGGGATAGAACCTGATGAATATCAAAAAATGTTTGAAGGAACTTATGAAATTTATAATGGAAAAGATTTAAAATCAAAAGACAAGAGCAAAATAATAATCGGATATAATACAGCAAATAAAGACTTTGAGAAAAAAATAATTATTGGAAATAAACTTGTAATTTCTGGAAAAGATTTCGAGGTTATTGGAATTATGGAAAAAATCGGCTCTCCTCCTGATGACAGCTCAATAATTATAAATATAAATTCTTTAAGAGAATTAACAAATGAACCAGAAATTATCTCAATGATTTTTGCCAAAGTTAAAATAGGTATTGAGGTGGAGGAAGTTGCAGAAAATATTGAAAAAGACTTAAAAAAATACAGAAATGAAAAATTAAAGGAACCCCCTAAAACTTTTTCTGTTTCAACATCTGAACAATTATTAGAAACATTTGGAAATATTTTAGGAGTTGTGCAGGCAGTTTTAGTCGGGATAGCCGCCATCTCTCTTTTAGTTGGAGGAATTGGGATAATGAACACAATGTATACTGCGGTTATAGAAAGAACAAAAGAGATTGGAACCATGAAAGCTGTTGGTGCAAAAAATTCAGATATTTTATTTATTTTCTTATTTGAGTCTGGTTTATTAGGATTAGTTGGAGGAGCCATTGGAATTGGGATAGGGATAGGATTAAGCAAGGGTGCAGAATATCTTGCCACGATGGCTCTGGGGACGAATTTATTGCAAGCAGATACAGGTATGACTTTAATTGGAGGGGCCTTGATGTTTTCTTTTTTAATCGGTGCAGCTTCAGGAGTTTTGCCAGCAATGCAGGCAGCAAAGTTAAAACCTGCGGATGCACTGAGGTATGAATAAAAAGTCCATACAAAAATTTATAAACTAATTTTATTTTTATTCATAGTTAAAAAGAAAATGGTGAAAAAATGTATTTATTGCGGGACTGAAGTTTCTGACTCCAGTGTAATAGATTTTTGCGAGAAATGCGGGAAAGGTGTTTGGGGCGAAAAGATGTTTAATGCAATAGTTCAAAACATGGAACAGGCAAGGGAAAATGGAGACCTTTGTCATACCAGCCCGATTACAGAGATGCCCATAGATTCAGAGGGGTTTAAGCAGTAAAAGATAGTTTTTTAAATAAAATATTTCTGGGTAAGTTATGAAGAAAATTGAAATTCGTTAATTCGTATTTCAGGAAAAATTCAAATGAAAAAAAAATCAATTAGAACCAAGGGAAAATTACAACTTAGCAGGTATTTCCAAGAGTTGAAAAAAGGCGACTATGTTGCAGTTGCAAGAGAATGTGCTGTGCAATCAAGCTTTCCTACAAGGCTTCAGGGAGGAACAGGAATTATAGAAGGCAAAAGAGGAAAAGCATATATTATTAAATTAAAAGATAACAACAAAGAAAAGACCTTTTTAATTGAGCCAATACATTTAAAAAAAATAAAAGTCAAGCAATAAGATGATAAAAAATAATAAACTTTTAAGCATGAGTGAAGTTATTGAATACCTTAAGAAAACTGAAAATAGTGGAACAGACATAGCTAAATTTATAAAAAAATTTGCAAAATTAACCCCTAAAGAAGCTAAAGAATTAAGGAAGAAGATTGAAGAATTAGATTTAATGAAAGTGAGAGAAGAACACATAGTAAAAATAATTGATTTAATGCCGGAAAACCCAGAAGATTTAAATAAGATTTTTGTTGGTGTTGGCTTAGATGAAAATGAAACAAAAAAAATACTTGAAACAATTAAAGAATTTAAATAAGAAAAATGAAAGCAAATATAAAATTTTCATTCATCCAAATAAAAATAGGAAGGATTATCTAAATGAAAGTAAATCAACACTACTCAGTGTACCTCAGATATCTGGGGGCAAGATTTTCATGCATCCAAAAAAAGTATCGGGGGTTATTTTGAATGAAAGAAGAACATGCAATAATTTTAGAATATTTACCAAATGGGTATCCGTTAGAGGGAAAAATGATGCCAATAGTTCAGGCTATAGGAGAAACAAACTTAACACTTTTGGAATTAGTTCCCAGGAAAGATACAACATTGGAAATGGGGGAGAAGGTTTATATTGGTGAGGGAAAAAGACCTAAAATATATTATATTCTTGGAAGACTTCATAGAGAAAAATTAACTGAGTCTGCTAAATCCCATTTACAGGAATTTATAAAAAAAATCGTTAAGGAAAGAGAGCCGAAATTTGTTGAATTTTTTAACAAAGCAGATGCAATAAATAAGAGAATTCACCAAATAGAATTAGTCCCCGGATTAGGTAAAAAACATATGAAAGAAATTTTAAGGCAAAGAAAAGAAAAAGAATTTGAATCTTTTGAAGACATGAAAAAAAGAATCCAAAATTTGCCAGACCCTGAAAAAGCAGTTGAAAAAAGAATAATCAAAGAATTAACAACTATTGAAAGATATAATTTATTTGTGCGTTAAAATGGAAACAAACTTAGATCAAAAATATGAAGAACGAGTGGTCAGAATCCTCTCGAAAGACATAGAGGGCGGTATGAAAATTTATCCAGGATTGACAAAAGTAAAAGGAATTTCATGGAGCATGTCCAATGCTCTTTGTAAAATATTAAAAATTGACAAAAACCGGAAAATTGGTTCTTTGACAAATCAAGAAATAGAAAAATTATCTGAATTCATGAAAAACCCAAAAATTCCAAAACACATGAGTAATCGAAAAAGCGACTTTGAAACAGGGGAAGACAAACATTTAATTGGAAGTGATTTAGAATTCAAAAAAGAGTTTGATATTAAACGATTGAAAAAAATTAAAAGTTATAGGGGTTTTAGGCACATGGCAGGCCTTCCTACAAGAGGACAAAGAACAAAAAGTAATTTTAGAAAAAATAAAGCCAAAGGTGCTGGAATTAAAAAGAAAGGAAAGAAAAAATAAGGGAATTTATTCAAATGAAACGAAAACATAAAACATATTCAAAACCAAAAAGGCCTTTTGATAAAGCCAGGCTTGACGAAGAAGCAGGGATAAAAAAAGAGTTTGGGCTGAAAAATAAAAAGGAAATCTGGAAAGCAGAAGCCAGAATTAAGTCAATAAGGGAGAAGGCAAAGAAGCTGATTTCTTCAAGTGCAGAAGAACAGCAGGCGTTGTTTGATAGATTGAAAAAAATAGGTTTGGAAGTTAATTCAATTTCCGATGTTTTATCGTTGGACAAGAAAGATTATCTAAAAAGAAAACTTCAGACAATTGTTGTCAGTCAAAAAATTGCCACAACCCAAAAAAGTGCAAGGCAATTAATTGTTCATAAAAAGATTTTGGTTGATGGGAAAGTTGTTAATGCCCCTTCATATATTGTTCCTATAAAATTAGAAAATAAAATTTCATTAAAAAAGAAAAGAGAGAAGAAAATTAAATTAAAAGAAGGACCTAAATCAGAGGAAAATAAAAATGAGTGAAGAAAAAACTAGAGAAATTCAGGGAGAGAAGGTAAAAAAACCAAAAGAAGATAAAAAATCTTATGAAGCAGTGGTTAATATTTATACATCTTTTAATAACACAATTGTTCATATTACAGACATGTCTGGAAAAACTATAACCAAAGTTACTGGAGGAATGGTTACAAAACACAGCAGACTTAAAGCCAACCCAACAATAGCAATGTTCATCGCAAAAAGGGTCTCGGAAAACATAAAAGATTTAGGAATTAAATCGTTATATTTTAGGATAAGGGCAAAAACAAGGAATCCTGCACCAGGACCTGGAGCAAATGCAATAATAAAAAGTTTGTCAAGAGAGGGTTTTAAAATATTAAATATTCTTGACACTACAAGGATCCCACGAGGAGGGCCAAAAAAGAAAGGCGGAAGACGTGGGAGAAGACCATAAGTTTAAAAGTAAAGAAAATTAAAAAATAAAATGACAGAAGGAATAAAAAAAATGAGAATAGGATTGAAATTATTAATAGAGGGCATAATAGAAGATAATTTAGAGTTAAAAGAAGACAAGGACATACCTCAAGTAAGAGGTGTTATTGAAATGCGAAATAATGAGGTAAAGGAGTACTTTAGAATCGCTGAGGAAAAATATCTAATCCCCGAAGAAGAATTATTACCTCTTAAATTTAAATATGCTTCAATGAAAGCAAATTTAGGATTAAAATGAAAATAATAAATAAAAAAAATAACCAAATTACATTTACAGCAGAAATAGAAGAAAGTCTGGCAAATGCAGTAAGAAGGTGTGTGAATCAGGTTCCGGTACTTGCTATTGACGAGGTGGAAATTTTAAAAAATGACTCTCCCTTATACGATGAAACAATTTCTCACAGAATGGGGTTAATTCCTTTAACAATGGATAAACCAGTAAATGAAAAAACAGTTGCTAAATTAAAATTAAGTACAAAAAAAGAAGGGATGGTTTGTTCTGAGCTATTGGTTGGAGATGTAAAAGTTGTTTATGATAAAATCCCTATAACTTCTCTAAAAAAAGGACAAGAATTAGAAATTGTTGCGACTGCAAAGGTTGGCAAGGGAATTGAACATGCAAGGTTCTCCCCTGGATTAATGTTTTATAGAAATATTATTGAGCTAAAAATAGACAAAGATTGCTCAAAAGAAGTTGTTGATGTTTGTCCTCAAAAAATTTTAAAAACAGAAAATGGAAAGATAATTGTTGAAGATAATTATAAATGTGATATGTGTGAAGCTTGCGTAGACTTATGTGAAAAACAAGGGAAAGATTCAATAAAACTTATTCCAACAAAAGAATTGACAATTACTTTAGAATCTTTTGGGCAGTTAAGTGTCGAAGAAATCTTCAAAAAGTCTATTGAGGTTTTGAAAAAAGATCTTAAAGAAGTTTCAAAAAAAATTAAGTAATTCTGAATTCTAAAGATTTTTATATCTAAAATTTGTCCTAACTTTAAGCGGATGTGCCGGAGTGGTCAAACGGGACAGACTCAAAATCTGTTAGCTTAGTGCTTACGTGGGTTCGAATCCTTCCATCCGCATCTGTATTTTTGATTCTCACCCTACGGGTTTCCCACAAGGGGATGACCTCTACGAGGCCGCGAATCCTTCCATCCGCATTTTTTCTTTAAAAAGTTTTATAAACCCATATCTTTTCAAATTTATACCTGCGAGTGAATCGCGTTAGCGGGAAGATAATACTTCTCGTTTAACAATAAAAAATGAAAACAAAATCTTTAATTGAAAAACAGGCACAAAGAAAGAATAATTCAAAGTTAGTCAAGACTATAATTGCTGCCAAGAAAAATAAAAATTGGTTTAAGATAGCTGAAATTCTTTCGAGTCCAAGGAGAAAAAGGATTGATATGAATCTTGAAGATATAGATAAAAAAACAAAGGAAGAAAAAATTGTTTTAATTCCCGGCAAAGTTCTTTCACAAGGAGAAATAAATAAAAAGATAAAAGTTGTTGCTTTGAGTTTTTCTGAAAAAGCAAAAGAAAAATTATTAAAGGCTAATTGTCAAATTTCAAACATAGACGAAGAAATTAAAAAAAATCCTGAAGCCAAAGGAATAAAAATTTTAAAAAATTTAACATTGGAGACTTACTAAAATGACAAAAATCATCGACGGAAAAAACGCTGTTTTGGGACGATTGGCTAGTTATGCTGCTAAAGAATCTTTGAAAGGAGAAGAAATCGTTATTTTAAATTGTGAACAAATAATAATCACAGGTAATAAAAAAAATATTGAAAAAGAATTTCAGGAAAAAAGAAGCAGATTTGGAAGCAGTCAAAAAGGTCCAAAACATCCTAAAACAAGTGAAAAAATAGTGAAGAGGGTTATTAGAGGTATGTTACCAGACCATAGAAAAGGACGAGGAAAGATTGCCTTCAGGAAAATAAAATGTTATGTTGGGATTCCAAAAGAATTTCAAGATGTTAAAAAAATTATTGCCGGAAAAGAGAAAACATGTAAATTTTCTCAGGTAAAGGAGTTTGTAAAGTAAAATGGCAAGAAAAGACATCCCCTTGGGATCACCCTTGAAGGGCGTAAATAAAATGGCTGAAAATAAATTAAAAAGAATAATTGTTTCAGGGAAAAGAAAAACAGCAATTGCAAAAGCTGTTCTTGTAGAAGGGACTGGAAAAATTAGTGTAAATAAAAAAAATTATAAAAATTTGCAAATGTTTGACAGGTTTAAAATTGAAGAACCAATAAGACTTGCTGAGAATATTCTTGGAAAAATAAATTTTGATGTAGCAATTAGTGTGAAAGGTGGCGGGGAAAAAGGCCAGATTGAAGCCGCCAGACTTGCATTGGCAAAGGCAATTGTTGAGTTTTCAAAATCTGAAGAATTAACAAAAGCATTTTTAGCCTATGACAGAAATTTGCTTGTTGCAGATGTTAGAAGAAAGGAAGCCTACAAGCCAGGAGATAGTAAAGCGAGGAAGAAAAGGCAGAGTTCTAAGAGATGATTGAAAATTGAAGTAATTATAAAAGGGTAACAGAGAGTAAGGTTTATATAGCAAAAAATTAAGGTAAATTCATGACAAAAATATTAGAGCTTAGATACTCTTCCCCTCTTCCAGAAGAAGAGAATAAAAACAGAGAATGGATTGGTTCAGTATTAGAAAATATGGGTTACTAAATGATTCCACTTAAAGGGGGACTCTTGGGGAGAAGAGAGATAGATGGGGAAACTTATAGTTTTGGGGAACTTTTTTATACGCCAAAAAATAGAAAAAATTTAGAATTGTCTGTAAAAGAAGTAGAACAAATTAAAGAAAGAACTTCTCATCTAATTACCCATATTAAAACTTATGACCTTCACCAAGATCTCACAAGTTCCGCAGTGGAATTACTTTTAAAATCCAAAAAATAGTATAAAATAATCATTAATCATTTTCCCCTCTTCAACCCCTCTAACTTATTCTGGACATGATTAAATAAAGTTGAAGAAAGAAGTGGCTGGTGATTGCCTTGGTGTGTCTGGCCGTCAAATTTAATTTTTCCAAGATAGGTTTGATTTGAAAGAACTTTTTTTAGCCCGTTTACAGAAAACCCATATTTTTTTGCTAACTTTGTTAAACTAATTTTTTGATTTAAAAAATCCTGAAAAATTTCCTGAACAATGTATGAATTTTCAGACGGAATTATTTTTTTATTTTCTAATTTATAACCAAACGCCGCCCTTGTGACAATGTTTCCTTTATTAAACTTTAAAACCATTCCTTTTTTTGTTCTCTTGGAAATGGATTTTTGAGATTTTCTGAAAGTCTCCAAAAGATCCCCATCAATTTTTTCAGAAATATAGACCTCAAATTCTTTCTCATCATCCGGAGCATAATAATGGCAGATAGAACATAAAGTTACTAAATTATTAATACTATCTTCTCCTCCTTTAACCTTCATTTTTATGTGATGTACTTCCAAGTCATCTAATAGTGCATAAAACCCACATTTTTGGCACTTAAATTTATCTCTGCTAAATACTTCTGATTTTATTTTAAAAGAGACTGTTAATCTTTTTGACATTTTATATTCCCATCATATGATCTAATGGATTTTTTATTTTTTTTAATTCTTCGGTTGAAACGTGTGTGTATATTTGAGTTGTTGAAAGATCTGCATGCCCCAACAATTCTTGTATTTTTCTTATGTCCACATTATTTTCTAAAAGATGGGTGGCAAAACTATGCCTAAGAGTATGAGGAGAAACTTTTTTATTGATTTTAGCCTTTTTTGCAGCATTTCTTACGATTTTTTGTATATTCCTATCAGATAATTTTCCTTTTGGACCAGTAAATAAATACTCCTCCTCATTTTCTTGTTGTTTTCTCGCCTGTTTTTTTAAATTTTTTAATAAAAATTGAGGAATATTAAAGATTCTATCTTTTTTTCCTTTTGCTTGTCGTAAATACCCAATCATTTCCTCAAAATCTAAATCAGAAATTTTAAGATTAACCAACTCTGATACCCTAAAACCTGATGCATAAATTAACCATGTCATTAATTTGCTCTTTTTTGTGGGAACATGCTCAAGAAGTTTAATTACTTCATTTTTGGTTAAAACTGCTGGAAGTTTTTTCTCTTTTTTTGGGCGTTTTATTCCCATTGTTACATCTCTCTTTAAAATGGTAGAAAAGGAAAATCTTAATGCAGATAAAAAAACAATAATTGTTGCAGCCGCATTTTCTGTTAGTTTTTCTGCCATATAGAATTTAATGTCATCTGATGTGATATTATCTGGCTCTTTTTCCAGGAAATTAAATATTTTTTTATTAACATCTAAATAGTTGCGAATAGTATATTTAGAATTTTTAGAAATCTTTAATTCAATCTCTAACTTCTTCAAAAATTCCTCTTTTTTCATAAAAATGATTGTAAGAACTTGTTTATAAATTTTAGTTATAATTTAAAGGTTGTTACAATATACATTATACGAAGTTTTGATAAATAAAACTTCTTTTATTCACTAAGGTTGCCTAAGTTAATGGATTTTAAATATAAATAAGAAAATCGTGTTAAAATTCATTTCTTTTCTTTTAAAAAATAGGCTGTAATATAGATTAATAAAATACTAATTATTGTGATAAATATTGAGGTCAAAATGCTTGAAAAAGATGAGCTTTGGATGTGAATAAAAAAATTAACAAAAGACTGAGACAAATCAAAAATTGTTTGTCGCCATGTAAATGCAATAGTAAGTCCCAATGTAATTACAATTAACATCCTTAATTGTCTTTTAAATTCGCTTTCAAAATTCCTGCCTTTAATAAAAAATCTATATAATTTCTTTTTCATTTTTTCAAAAGTTAAATTAAGTTTATAAAATGTTTTGAAATTTGGTAGCAAATTTTTTAATTTATTTTGGTTTTTGGCAGATGTTGTGCACTTAGGTTGGCTTAGTTCATATTAATTAAATAATTTTTGTGGCAAGGGTGTTTAAACAGGCTGTTTGTTGTATTTTATAGACGGGAAAAAATTAATTTTTCAAAAAATTAAACAGCTTGTTTAAAATTAGTCTGGGTGTTTAAGGGTGTTTAAACAGGCTGTTTAAGGGTGTTTTTTTAATTAAACAGCTGTTTTTTTATGATTTTTAACAAATAAATATTAAAGTTTATCATTAGTAAAAAATAATTTATACCGACGAAAACAAAAGATTTTTAAAGATAATTTCATAAAAGATATTATGTTTGGTTGGTTTTTTAAAAATAAAGAGGTTGAGAAGGTTAAAGAAGAAACAAAAAAAGGTTTTGAATCTGTGAAAAAAGATATAACTTCTGTAAGTGGTTGGATTAAACACCTTGATTCTGAGAAAAATATTCAAAAAAAAGAAATAGGGGAGCTAAAAGAAGTTTTATCGTCGATACAAAATGAAATTGAAGGATTAAAAAATGTTTTTTCTATTACAAATGAATTAAAACCAAATACCAGATTTAAAAATTCTAAACAGCTGTTTGGACAACCAACAGCTGTTTATGCTGTTCAAACAGCTGTTCAAACAGCTGTTCAAACACCAAATTTAAGCCAATTTTCAATAACTGAAAAAGCAATATTATGGATATTGTTAAATACAGATATGAAACTAAGTTATGATGATTTGGCATCTATGTTAGGAAAAGAAAAATCTACCATTAGAGGGCAAATAAATACTATAAAACAGAAAAGTGAGAATATAATAGAGGAACTAATTGAACAAAATGGTAAAAAAAGACTATATATCCCTGAAAATGTTAAAGAAAAAATGTTGAAAAGGTCGAAAGTGAGTGTTAAAACCAATAAAAACTTAAAAAATAAGGAAAAACGCAGTTTAAAAAATAAAAAAGAGAGGGTTAGGATTACAAAAACTTAAAAAAAGATAATAAAAATAACTTAAAAACCAAAAAAAGAGAGATTTAATATTATTAAACTTAAAAAACAAATACGGGGTGATAAGTTATCCTATTAACAGGACAAGTTTTTTTATACGTTTAAAGCGCTCTAAGTTGTAAAACCGTGGAAAGAGTGACTATTTTTTTAAAATTTTTAGATATAGATAATTTAATATTTTTATTGTTTATTTTATTTTTCTCTACGGGAATTCCTTTTCTTATAAGCCGCCCAACATAATCTCTAATAGAGCTTTCAGTAAGATTAAGTTTTTTAGAAAGTGTTTTATAATCTGAATAACCTTTCTCCTCGTCTAACTGATAAATGATCGAAAATACTAAAAGTTCTTGTTCAGTAAGTCTCTTAAATTTAAGTCTTATTTCTTTTTTAACATGATCCAAAGAATCAAGGATACCTAAAGCGTTTTCTATAGGATTTATATTATTTATAAGGTTATTTTCCTTCTGTCTGTCTGTCTGTCTGTCTGTCTGTCTGTCTGTCGAAGCCCCTTCATTTCCATTGGAAAAGCCCTGATTTTGACCATTTAAGCCCTCTAAAGGCAAATTATGTGTCGAAAGATGTGTTGAAGGTGTTGGAATTATGTGTCTGTCTGTCGAAGTGTCTAATTCTTTATTATGCGTTAAAATAGAATTTATTGTTTGGGGTTTTTCTATCTTTTCCTGTTGTTTCTTTACAATATCACATATTTCAATTATTTTTTCCCTGGTCTCAATTAAATTTAACTTTAAAGAAACAACTTCCTGTCTTAAAGAATCTATATCTTGTTTTACTTTTTGAAAGGAGTTCTTTATATTTTCCATAATAAAAATAAAACTCAGGAGTATAAAAACTTTAAGATACTGTAATATCAAAAAGATTTAATGTTTTGGTGGTGTTTGTAGATTTGGTATGTGGGGTCGCTTAATTTCCATCTTGATCTTCTTATATAAGGTATTCCATTGGGATTTTTCTTTATTTCAACCACTAAGTTCTTGTTTTTTAACTCTAATAAAAGTTTTTTAATAAACTCTTCGTCCCGGGCTATTTCCTGAGCTATGTGTAATGTAAAAAGGGGTTTTGGTGTAATTGAATAAAGTAAGGCAAGAATCTGTTCAAAAATTTTTTCCTTTTTCTTTGTTGAAATTTTCATAACTTAAAAGAGAAAAAAGATTTATTTAAAGGTTTCTTGAAGCCCAAAAATTAGAAAATAATTTATAATTAATTATAAAAGAAAAATTATTCTTTTTTCTCTTCAGATTTCTGCTTTTTTAAAGACGGTAAAGATATATGTAAAGGTAAATTCACTTCATCTTCCAATTGCAAAGCCTTTAAATTAGATTTTCTTAAAATAATATTAAACAAAGGTAATTTAAAATCTTCTGGAACTTTTTTATCTTTCCATTGTTTTAAAATATTTTTTGCTATTTTTGGATCAACTGCAAAAAGAACATTCCCAATAAATTCTATTTTAGCAAAATTAGGGTCATAAATTATATCATAACTAAATTTAATACTAATAAATTCTTCTTTTGCTTTGAAAAAATCAGACTTGACTTCATTTATTTCTAAAATATTGATATTTGTGTTAATTTTTAAATTTTCAATTTTATCAGAAAATTTTTCTACATTTATTTTAACAAAGTTAAATCCAACTAATCTCATTTTATTCTTAAAAAAATTGTATTTTTAAATATTTAGATGATATAAAAAGGGTTGATTAAATTAAATCTTCTTCTGAAACAATAACAAAATCTCCAATAGCAATAATTGCGCTATAAGGTATTAAGAGTTCGTTTAAACTTGTTCTTTCTAAATTAAGATTTTTTATATAAGGTGTTGAATCTTTTATAACAAGATTAATGAGTTCTCCTGACCTTGTTTCAAAAGTTATATCTTTAACAAAACCTAATCTTTTTCCTTCTTTAGTTACAATCATTTTTCCTACAACTGTACTAAATAAATTTTTATTATTTTGCATGTTTAAATTAAGATAATATAATTTTATAAACTTTTCTGTGGAGAAAAATAGATTTAGAAGTATATAATAAATCAATTTTATTTGGTAATTGGGCACAGACCCCTTGGTTTCTTATAGAAAGCTTTAAAAAGAAATTTTTAATTTTTGGAGTTTTTATTTTATTTATAAAAATTTATATTATATAATATATATAATAAGTGTAATAATATATATAATAAGTGTAATAATATATATAATAAGTGTAATAATATAATTAATAAGTAATAAGTAATAAATAATAATATACATAAAATAAAAAGTATAAGATTTTATATTAAAACAGAATTTTTTGAAATTAAATAAGATTAATAATTTAATAATAAATTTAATAAATAATAATTTTAATATTTTAATAAATAATAGTATTTTTAATCTTAATATTTCAAAAATAATTAATGGTTTTTTGTGTTTTTAATTACTAAAAATATATAAATAAAAATTCAAAATTATCTACACTTTAAAATTAGTTATTTCCATTAGAAGTAAAGGTGTATTTCTTTTTTAGTAGTTATAATGATTTATATAATAAAAATATTTCTTATCGTTGTAATATTTAAATTTACTATAATTTCCATAGGAAATACAAGTGTGGGAATAAGTTATTTAATAAATATTCAGGAAATTTAAAATGACAACAGAACTTGATGAGATTTTTGAATCTTTTGATAAAAATATTATTTTTAAAGATAAATCTATATTACAAACAAGATATCAACCAGAAGAAATTCCTCATAGAATTGAACAGATAAAACAAATTGGCTCAATACTTGCGCCGGTTTTAAGAGGTGAAAGAACAAGTAATTTATTTCTTTATGGGAAAACAGGAACAGGTAAAACTCTTTCAATCCAACATGTTAGTGATAAACTTTTGAAAAGAGTTAGTAAAAATGAAGGGTTTAAATTAAGAATTGAGTATTTGAATTGTAAATTAAAAAAAGTTTCTGATACTGAATATAGAATTTTAGCAGAACTTATTAAAAAATTAGGTGGAAGTGTACCTGCTACTGGATTGCCAACACAAGCCGTGTATAGTAAATTTATTGAGATTATTGATTCTGAGAAACAGTTGATTGTTTTAATTCTTGATGAGATTGATCAGACTGTTAAAAAAATTTCTAATGATTTTTTATATAATTTAACAAGGCTTAACTCTGAACTTTCTAAAACCCAAATATGTATTGTAGGAATTAGTAATAATTTAACTTTTTTAGATGAACTTGACCCAAGGGTGAGGAGTTCGCTTTCAGAGGAAGAGATTGTTTTCCCTCCTTATAATGCATTACAGTTGCAGGAAATTTTAAATAAAAGGGCAAAAGGGGTGTTTAAAGAAGGAGTCCTTCAAGATGGTGTTGTTGCTAAGTGTGCTGCTTTTGCTGCAAGAGAACATGGAGATGCAAGAAGAGCTTTAGATTTATTAAGGATTGCTGGGGAGTTAGCAGAGAGAGACGGTTCTAAAAAAGTTTTGTTAAAATATATTGATGAAGCCAATAATAAAATTGAAAGAGATAAAATTTTAGATGTTATTAAATCAGAACCAAGACAATTTCAGCTTGTTTTGTATTCTATAATTCATTTGTCTGAGAGAAAAATAAAAAATTCTAAAAACAAGACAGGACAAACTAATGATTCTATTTTTACAGGAGATGTGTATAATTTTTATCAGGATTTGTGTGTTCAAAATAAATTAGAGGTTTTAACACAAAGAAGGGTGAGTGATATTATTCAGGAATTTGATATGCTTGGGATTATTAATGTCAGAGTTATTTCAAAAGGCAGAGGAGGGAGAATGAGAGAAATAAAATTAGCAATCTCAAAGAATATCCTTCAAAAAGCAAAAGAAATTATTGAAGATTCTTTGAGTTATGGTTGATTAAAAAACACAGACGTATTTTTTAAATAAAAGATTAAAAAACACAGCCGCATTTTTAATTAAATAAAAGATCAAAAAACACTATGGAACAAAAAGATATTTTAAAGTTTTGTTTGACTAAAGGACTTTTGTTGGATAAAGAAGTTTTAAGTTTATTTAGTGAAACAAATGATTTTGAATCTGTAAAGTTAATTGTTGAAAAAATTAAAAATAATAGTCAACAGAGAATTATAACTAAAGGCATTTTTTATCAAAATAAAGAGGATGTTAATCAAATTTTTTCTGGTCTTCCTGAAGAAAATCAAAAAATACTTGAAAAAATAAAAATTAAACTTGGATTAAGTATTGAAATATCAAAGGAGAAAGAAATTATACCTTCTTTTCAAAACGAAAAAGAAAAAATTAATGAAATCAATGATGTAAGAATTACTTCCAAGAATCTTAGTTTTAATAAAAAAATAGAAGTTAAAGATTTTGTTAAGTATTTTAGAAACAGGTTCGTTGAAATGAAAAATGTTTTGCAGGAACACCAAGAATTGAATAATTTGGTTTCAATAAATAAGATTTCAGGGAACAGACAAGGCATTTCTATAATTGGTCTTGTCTCTGATAAAAAAGTTACTAAGAATAAAAATATGTTGCTTGAGATAGAAGACCTGACAGGAAAAATCAAGGTTTTGATAAATCAGAACAAGTCAGAACTTTATAAAAAAGCAGAGGAGATAACTTTAGATTCTGTGATTGGGTTTAATGTTTCGGGAAATCGAGAAATAGTTTTTGTAAATAATCTTTTTTTCCCGGATTCAATGATTGTTGAAAGAAAGAGGTCTTCTGTTGAAGAGTATGCTTTATTTATCGGAGATTTACATTTTGGAAGCAAATTATTTTTAGAAGAGAATTTTTTAAAATTTATTAATTATCTTAATGGAGAAGTTCCAAATACACCAGAGGTTGAGAAAATAAAGTATTTGTTTATTGTAGGGGATTTAATTACTGGTGTTGGGAATTATCCGAATCAGGAAAAGGATTTAGAAGTGGTTGACCTTGAAGAGCAATTTGAAAAGATTGCTGGGTTGCTAGGTAAGATAAGAAAAGACATTAAAATAATAATTTCTCCAGGGAATCACGATGGCGTGAGATTAATGGAGCCACAACCAGTATTTGATGAAAAATATGCCTGGTCTTTATATAATATGAAGAATGTGATTTTGACAGAAAACCCCTGTAACTTAAATATTGGGGCAAAAGAAAATTTTTCTGGATTTGATGTCCTGACTTATCATGGGTTTTCTTTTCCTTTTTATGCAAATAATGTTTCTAAATTAATGTTGAAGAGAGCAATGAATTGTCCCGAGGAAATTATGAAGTATCTTTTAAAGAACAGGCATCTGGCCCCGACACATGCTTCTGCACAGTATTTTCCTTTAGAAGAAGATGCGTTAATGATACGGAAAACTCCGGATATTTTTGTTGCAGCCCATACACATAAAAGCGGGATTTCTTATTACAATAATATTTTAGTTATTTCAACTTCATGCTGGGAGAGTATGACTCCTTATCAGGAGAAATTTGGAAATGAACCAGATCATTGCAAGGTTCCGATGTTTAATTTAAAAACAAGGGCAGTAAAAATACTTGATTTTGAATAAATGTATTTTAATTTACATAAATAAATAAAAAGAAAAAAAGATTTTTTATGAAATGAAAATTAAGGCTGTTTTGGCGGACATGGACGGATGTGTACTTACTTATAAGAATGAACCTTATAATTCTAGTTGGGATGCTATATCTGAAGCCCTTTTATGCAACAAAGAATGGATAAAAATGAGGGATTTTTATGTTGGGAAAAAAGACAAATATGCTGAATGGTTTGAAAAACAAGTAGGAATGTTAGAAGGGTTGTCTGTCAAAGAAGCCAGCAGAGTTTTATTCCCTGTTCCTTATTCAAGAGGAGCGGTGGCTTTTTTTAATTCATTAGATGGAAATTATGTAAAAGGTTTAGTTTCTTCTGGGATAAATATTGTTGCTGAAAAAGTTAGAGAAGATTTAAATTTAGATTTCCAAGTTTCTAATTATCTTGAAATTAAAAAGAGAATTTTTACTGGAAAGGGGAAAGAAGTTGTCGGACTTGATAATAAATTAAAAGTTTTAAAAGATGTTTTAGAACAACATTGTATTGGATTAAATGAAACTTGTTTTGTTGGTGATAATTTTAATGACGTTCCTGTTTTTGAAAAAGTAGGTTTGGCTGTTGCTTATAATCCTAAAACAGAATATGTCGGGAAAAAAGCAGATTATGTTATTTATGATTTTAGAGAATTAAATAAAATACTTGAGAGGGATTAAATGAAAACTGAAAAATATTTTAAAGATTTAGAAAAAGATGTCAGAAAAGTTTATGATTTAGTTGGAAAAGCAAGGGCAAAAGGGTTGGACCCGGTTGATGAGGTTGAGGTGCCTTTGGCTTTGAGTATGGCTGAGAAAGTTGTAGGTTTGATTTCTATTAAATACCCACAGGTTATTGATTCTGGAATTGCAGAAAGGATTTTGAAATTAGAAGAGGAGTATGGGAAGCTTGACCCGACTGTTGCGTTTAAGATTGCAGAGGAAGTGGCTAAGCAGAAGTTTTGTAAGTTTACTACGCTGTTAGAGGCGATTGACGCAGGGATTAGGGTAGGGTTTGCGTATTTCACAATAGGAGTTGTTAGTCCGCCGTTAGAGGGGTTTACAGAGTTAAAATTGGGCAAGACAAAAGAGGGGAAGGATTATTTTATTGCTTATTTTTCAGGGCCGATTCGTTCTGCCGGGACAACTGCAAGTTGTATTGTTTTGATGATTATTGATTATTTGAGGGAGTTGTTTGGTTATGCAAAGTATGACCCTTCTGAAGATGAAGTTCATAGGTATGTTACAGAGAATACAGATTATCATGAGAGGATTACGAATTTGCAGTATTTTCCGTTGGAAGAGGAGATGATTTTTATTGCGAAGAATTTGCCGATTCAGATTGCAGGCGATCCGACCGCAACATTAGAGGTTTCAAATTATAAAAATTTGGACAGGGTTGAGACTAATTTTGTTCGGGGTGGGATGTGTTTGATTTTTTCAGAGGGTTTGGCGCAAAAAGCAAAAAAAGGTTTTAGGTTACTTGGAATGGCTAAGAAAAATGGAATTAATTCTACTGGTTTTGATTGGATTGAGGAATATCTGGAACTGCATGATAAATTAACTTCAGGGAAAAGTAAAGGTAGTGGGGGAGGGGCAGTTTATCTGAAGGATTTGGTTGCTGGTCGCCCGATTTTTGGGCATCCTTCCAGGTCAGGCGCTTTTAGATTTAGGTATGGCAGGGGGAGGGTTTCTGGGTTTAGCGCATCTTCAATTCATCCTGCGACAATGGCAATCACAGATAGTTTTATTGCAACAGGGACGCAGTTGAAAATTGAAAAACCAACAAAAGGTTGTGTTGTGACACCTTGTGATTCTATTGACGGACCGATTGTCAAACTTTTTAGCGGTAGTGTAAAAAAAATTAATACAATTGAAGAGGCGAAAAAGATTTATTCTGATGTGGAGGAAATAATTTATCTGGGCGATATATTGTTTCCGTTTAGTGATGTAGTTAATCGTGGTGCTGATTTGATTAAGCCGGGTTATGTTGAAGAATGGTGGAATTTGGAATTAGCACCACGGGCGTACACCAAGGAGGTGCGAGAACCTTTTCAAGGCCCCGAAGAATCTTCTCAAAAGATTCTTACTAAGGGCAAAAAAAGAGGGCTTGTTGATGATTGTTATAATGTTAGTTTTGAAGAAGCTGTTGAGTTGAGCAAGAAGTATAAAATTCCTTTGCATCCAAAATTTATTTATTATTGGACTGAAATTTCTAAAGAGCAATTTTTAGGTTTGGTTGATTGGTTAAAACATTCTGTTGTCAGGGGAGAGAAGATTATTTTTCCTTTTAATAAAACAGAACAAGAGAGGTTTGAGATTGGGAAGAGGGCTTTGGAGCTTTTGGGAATTGAGCATGAAGTCACGATTGAAAATGTTGTTTTGGGCGAGGAAAATAGCAAGGCAGTTTTGGCAAATTTTGGAGTTAGTCTGGATTTGTTGAGTAAAGAAGAATGTATTTTGAAAGATGCTTTTGAGCAATTAAATAAAAAATTAATTGTTGAAAGTGTGGAAAAGAATAAAGATGTTTTAGAGTGGATTAATGGGGTTTCTGATTTTGTGATTAAAGATAAGGCAGGGGATTTTATTGGTGCACGGATGGGGCGTCCTGAGAAAGCGAAGTTGAGGAAGTTGCAGGGCAGCCCGAATGTTTTATTTCCTGTTGGAAAAGAGGGTGGGAGATTTAGGAGTGTTAATGCTGCGTGTGAGGTTGGAAAAGTCAGGAGTGCATTTCCGATTTTTTATTGTGAAGATTGTAAGAAGGAAACTATTTATCCTGCTTGTGAAGATTGCGGGAGCAAATGCAAAAAGATGTTTTATTTTTATAAAACCAAAGAGAAATCTTTTAACAAAGTTTCAGAAGAGCAGGAAAAAGAGGGACAGCCCTATTGTAATATGGATTTAGATGTTAATCATTATTTTAACCGGGCTGTGGAGAAAATTGGGCTAGCGAGGGAAGAGATTCCGCCTTTGATTAAAGGTGTCAAGGGGACGTCTTCGGCTGAGCATAGAATAGAGCATTTGGCTAAAGGTTTTTTGCGGGCTAAACATAATTTGCAAGTTAATAAAGACGGGACGATTAGGTTTGATTGCACTGAGTTGCCGATTGTGTCTTTTAAGCCAAAAGAGATTGAAGTTTCTGTTGAGAAGCTGAAGGAGTTGGGTTATGATAAGGATGTTTATGGGAAAGAGTTGGTTAGTGATGAGCAGATTTTAGAGTTGATGCCTCATGATGTTTTGATACCGAGTTCTTCTGAATCGCATGATGAGCCGGGCGATAATGTTTTTAGGAATATTTGTAATTTTGTTGACGATGAACTGGAGAACCTTTATGATTTGAAGAAGTTTCATAATGTTAAAAATCGGGATGATTTGGTCGGGCAGTTAGGGGTTTTTATGGCGCCGCATAATGTTGCAGGGGTTGTTTGCAGGTTTATTGGATTTTCAAATTCTCTTGGGGTTTATGCAAGTCCGTATATGCATGCTGCTGTGAGGCGAGATTGTGATGGAGATGAAAGTGCAATTATGTTGTTGACAGATGTTTTGTTGAATTTTTCAAGGAAGTTTTTGCCATCGCATAGAGGAGGGACACAGGATGCACCCCTTGTTTTGAATGCAAAGATTGATGCAGGAGAAGTTGATGACCAGATTCTGGATTTTGAATTGAGTTTTGGTTACCCTCTCGAACTTTATGAACTTGCTGAGAAGAGAGAGCATTCTTCAAAAGTTAAAGGAATTAAAATGGTGAAAGATGTTTTGAAGGAAGGGGGCGACCCTTTTGTGGGAGTTGGTTTTACGCACGACACGTCTAATTTTAATAAAGGGGTTGTGTGTTCGTCGTATAAATTGCTTGCAACAATGCAGGAGAAAGTCCAGCATCAGATGGAGCTTGTTGAAAAACTTAGGGCGGCGGATACTTCAGACACGGCTCGTTTGATTATTGAGAGGCATTTTATCCGGGATATGAAAGGTAATCTGAGGAAATTTTCTATGCAAGGTTTTAGGTGTGTTGGGTGCAATGAGATTTTGAGGCGACCGCCTTTGACAGGAGTTTGCCCGAAGTGCAGAGGGAAAATAATTTTTACAATTCATGAAGGCGGGATAAAAAAATATCTTGAGCCTGCTTTGGATTTGGCAAAAAAATATAATCTTTCACCTTATCTTCAGCAAAATTTAGAGTTGACAAAAAGATATATTGATAGTATTTTTGGGAAAGAGTTGGAGAAGCAAGAGGCTTTGGAAAAGTGGTTCTAGCCTCTTCCATTCATTCGTCCAAGCGTGGCCAAATGAAAGCAGGAAAAGTTGGAAGGGTGGTTTTAGTTGGTAGAGTGGTTTTGATTTTATAAGAAGTAATCTAAAATAAACAATTATTTAATTATTTAAAATGGATACAAATAAAATAAAAACTGAATTTAGAAAAAGTAAGGAATGGGAGAAAAAGAGAGAGCAGTTTGTCAAAGAGAGAAGTAAAAAATGTGAGTGGTGTGAAGCAACAGGTTATTTAGCACCAGCCCACAAAGATTGTCATATAATTTATGAGATTAGTGAAATTTGGAACACACAGATTTATATTTTCTTAAGATACATGACTTTTGTAACAAATGAAAGACCTTTTCCATTTACAGGTTTGACTAAGAATCTTAGTAAATTTAAGAAATAGTTTTATTAAGAAATTATTTTACGGATTGAATATTTTGTGAAGATTAGTTAGTTTTTTAAATATCAAATAACTAAAAGTATTATGGTGTTTGGATATAGTTGGTCATTTAGTCTTGGTTGGGTTGTTTTAATGATTCTTGTAGCTTCGTTAAAAATTGTTAAAGAGTATGAAAGGGGCGTGAAATTTACTTTGGGAAAGTTTTCCGGAATAATGGTCCCTGGATTAAGAATTGTTGTTCCTGTTATTCAATCATGGCAAAGAGTTGATATAAGAATAAAGGCAATTGATGTTCCTGACCAGGATGCGATTACAAGAGATAATGTTTCTCTTAAGGTGAATGCTGTGCTTTATTACAAAGTTGCTGATTCAAAAAAGGCAATTATTGAAGTGGAGGAATTTAATTACGCGGTTTCGCAATTAGCTCAGACAACAATGAGAGATGTTGTAGGGGAGGTGTCTTTGGATGAGTTGTTGAGTAAAAGAGATAATGTTTCTAAACGAATAAGGGAAATTGTGGATAAGGCAACAGATCCTTGGGGAATTAAAGTTGAGTCTGTTGAGTTGAAGCATGTTGAATTGCCAGAGCAGTTAAAAAGAACAATTGGAAAAGAAGCCGAAGCTGAAAGAGAGAAAAGAGCAGTTATTATTAAGGCGCAGGGAGAGGTAATTGCCTCGACAAATATGGCAAAGGCGGCAAAAACACTTGCAACAGGGCCTGGCGCTTTGCATTTAAGAACATTGCAGACTCTTAATGATTTAAGTTCTGATAAAAGCAACACTGTAGTGCTTGGATTGCCCCTTGAAATTTTAAGGGCTTTTGAAGGTATGAAAAAAGAGAAAAAATAAATCTGCGTTTAATTTCTAACTTAGAAAATTTAGAGAATGTTTAAGAATTTTTGTGGCTAAGAAGTAAGTTTTAAATAGTTCTTTTATGATTTTTATTTATGACAAGTGTTGATGAGAAAATAGAATTGATAAAGAGTTTTGCTGAAGAAATTATTAATGAAGATGAACTTAGAGAATTGTTTAAAACAAAAAAAGAGATTATTGCATATGATGGTTTTGAGCCTTCTGGGCAGATTCATATCGCGCAAGGTTTGTTAAGAGTTATTACAGTAAATAAAATGACTTCTTTGGGAATCAAGTTTAAGTTTTGGGTTGCAGATTGGTTTGGGATGTTGAACAATAAACTTGGAGGAGATTTAAAAAAAATTCGCATTGTGGGAGATTATTTTATTGAAGTTTGGAAAGCTTGTGGTTTGGATATGAAAAATGTTGAATTTATCTGGGCATCGGATTTTATTAAAAAGCACCCGGAGTATTGGGAGACTGTTTTAAAATTATCAATGAATTCCACAATAAATCGTATTATGCGGTGCGGTCAAATAATGGGGCGTGAAGAGAGCACTGGCAATCCTGCTGCGCAGATTTTATATCCTTTAATGCAGGCAGCAGATATTCATCATCTTAAAGCAGATATTGCGCAACTTGGTTTAGACCAGAGAAAAGTTAATATGCTTGCCAGAGATATTTTTCCGAAGATAGGATTAAAGCCCCCTATTGCAGTGCATCATCATATGTTATTGGGTTTGCAGCATAAAGAGACTAAAGGAATGAGTTCTGTTGACAAGAAAATTGAATTAAAAATGTCAAAATCAAAACCAGAGACAGCTATTTTTATGACAGATACTAAAGAAGATATTTTCAGAAAATTCAAAAAAGCTTATTGTCCTGAAAAGCAAGAAGAAGATAACCCAATTTTAGAATATGCTAAATATATTGTATTTGAGAAATATGATAAAATTACTTTAGAAAGGGATGAAAAATTTGGAGGCAATTTAAAAATTAATAGTTATGGTGAATTAAGAGATTTGTTTGTTAAAGGAGATATTCATCCAATGGATTTAAAAAACGCAATTGCAAAATATATTAATGAACTTCTTGAACCAGTAAGAAAACATTTTGAAAAAAATAAAAAAGCTAAAGAACTATATTCTATTGTTAAAAATTTCAAAGTTACAAGATAATTATTTAGAAAAAGTTATTGCTCCTATTAGAAAAGATTGGAAGTGATTTACCTTGCCTTAAATTTTATTGTCTTGGAAAGATAAATATTTAACACCCTTCCTCATTCTTACTAATTCATCTCTGCCCCAGTCAATTTCAAAACATAAACCATTTAATTTTGTTATATTTTTATTTAATATTTTATAGGTTTTTATTTGCAGTTTTTTCAATTTTCTATATTTTGGACTAAACAATTTAAACAACAAATTCAAACCAGTCTCTTTTAATTTTTTATGTCTTAAATCAAGAATACCATATCTTTTACTAACTTTTTCATACTCTTGCGCTATTTCTTGATTTGACATCGCGTTTAATTCATTTCTATAAAATATGTCTTCCATTTTTTTATTTTGGGATTAAAGTTTATAAGTATTTGTTTAATTAATTATCTTGTTTTAAATTCAACAATATCCAAGTCTTTTATTTTATGTTTGAGTCCGATTTTTTGTCCGGGAAATTTTGAAGAAGGCCCCCAGATTTTTGTTTCTTTGACTTTTTCTGAAAATCCTTTTAAAATTTTTTCTGCTACATCTTTTACTGTTGAATTTTGTTTCATGATGATTGGTCTTGGAGATTTTTCTTTCCCAGGTTCTTTTGTGTAAACTCTTATTTTATCAAATGTCTGAAATATTTTTTCTTTTAATTGTTCAATGTTTTCTTTTGTTTTTGTTGAAATCAAAACAAAATTATATTTTTTGCTTTGCAAGGTTGCAGAGAGTTTTCTTTTTTGGAGTTCATTTAATTTATCTGTTTTATTAAATGCAACAATTTTTTCTGCTTTTGTTTTCTTTAATTTTTCTTTAATTTTGTTTATTTGCTCTGAATTTTCAACGAGCATTATGATTGTGTCGGCAGTGTTTGTTAATCCCTTGTCGTAGTATTCTGATTCTATTGCAGGGTTTTCAATAATTTGCATGTTTATTGTCTCATGATTCATCATACCGATTATTGGTTTTTTTGTTGTAAATTGCATTTCAGAAATTTTTGGCTGGGCATTTGTTAAATCTGAAAGCAGTGAGGATTTCCCGGAGTTGGCAAAACCAATTATGGCTATTTGCATGTCTTCTTTTTTTATCCCCCTGAAAGAGGATTTCCCGGATTTTTTTACTTTTGTTATTTTTACCTTTAATTTTTTATATCTTGTTTTTAAATTTGCAAGCATATTTTCCGATGATTTGTGTTTTGGACATTCTTTTATCATCCCTTCTAATGCTTCAAGTCTTTCTTCGTCTGTATTTGCTGAAAAAAATTTCCCCTGTGCTTTGAGGTATGCTGGTGATTGGTTTGTTGATGCCATACTATTTTTAAGAACCAATGTAATTTTAAAAATGTAATGAATGAAAGACAGAAATCAAAGATTTTATCTCGTCAGCGAAAATCATAGACGAAGGTCAAACCAAAGAACTTATTAAAAAAATAATTAGTAAAAAAGAAG
>JAUWPB010000021.1 GCA_030611805.1 Nanobdellota archaeon
ATACTTTTATCAAGAAAATCATCAATATTATTTATATCAGCCTTTTTAAGTGCAGATCTATATTTAACCCCAATTCCTTCAATATCTAAAATGTCAATTGTTCTTAAAACACCCATTTTTTACCTCTTTATTTCTTGCACAGCTTCTTTCCATTTTTCATATCTTTGCTTATGCCCGAATACATCTAACTTCATAAGAGTAAGATAGAATACCTTTTAAATGTTCCGTACGCCCCTGCCGACGAAGCCATGTTCTTAGCATCCTCGAGGGACGGGGTTTTTTATATTGAATATTTTTATTTATTCTTGATTTACTGACGCTGGTTTGATTTATAAATATTGTCGAGATGGGAGTGATGGGTTAAATAAATTTACCAACATTTATTGAATTATCCCTATGCACTGCTAATACATAAAAACTATATATATTATGCACTGCTAATACATTTAAAAACACCAAAAAACTAAGAGATTCATGTTATCAAAAGAACAACTCAAGCAAATCCTTATTGACCAAAAAAAATCAATATTAAAAAAACCTTTAGGGATAGAAAGAGAAATTTTAACAGAAATAAATAAAAAAACAAAACTTCCTCATATAATGGTTTTAACAGGATTAAGAAGAACTGGAAAATCAACTCTTTTAAGGCAAATAATAAAAAAACATCACCAAGATACTAATTTTTATTATATAAATTTCGAAGACGAAAGACTCTTTAATTTTAATGCTGAAAATTTCAATGACATGTATGAAGTCTTGTTAGAATTATTTGGAAAACAGAAAACATTTTTTATAGACGAAATCCAAAATGTAGAAAATTTTGAATTGTTTGTCAGAAGATTTTATGATAATGGATTTAAATTTTACATAACTGGTTCAAGCGCAAAACTTCTAAGCAGAGAACTCGGAACAAAATTAACTGGCAGGCATTTAAATCTTATAGTAACCCCATTTTCATTTAAAGAATTTTTAAAATTCAAAAAAATAGATTTTTCAAAAAAAATAATTTATAACACAGAAGATAAAATTACCCTTAAAAAACATTTTGAAGAATACCTTTTCGGAGGCGGTATGCCCGAATTTGTAAAATTCAATGAAAAAGAAATATTAACAAGAATTTATGAGGACATAATAAATAAAGATATAATTGTAAGATATGATGTTAAAAACATAATTCAGCTTAGAGAATTATACCAGTATCTTATAACTAATCTGGCAAACAAATTTAACTATAATAATCTAAACAAAATATTGGGGATAAAAAGCCCCCACACTACCAAAAAATTCATCAGCCATCTTGTTGAAACTTATTTTATCCAGATAATAAACAAATTTGATTATAGTTTAAAGAAACAAATAAAATCTGAAAAAAAACCCTATGTTTTGGATAATGGATTTATTTCAACAATTGCCCTGAAATTTACAAAAGATAAAGGGTGGCTTCTTGAAAATTTGGTTTTTAATAACATAAACAAAGATTTTGAAATAACTTATTTTGAAGATAAATATGAATGTGATTTTATTCTATCAAAACAAAAAAAGATAATGCAGGCAATACAGGTTTGCTGGGAATTAACACCTGAAAATAAAGAAAGAGAAATTAAAGGATTGACAACTGCTTTGGAAAAATTCAAATTAAAACAAGGACTTGTTTTAACCAAAGACCAAGAGTATGAAATACATAAAGACAATAAAAGAATAATTGTAAAACCTGTATGGAAATGGCTTTTAGAAAATAAAAATTAGTATTTTTCTAAAATAGATAAACTTGGCATAAAAAATATATTGAAATCTAAAAATGGACAGACAGGATTTTTTGGCAAAAGATTATTTTTTGCATTTCCATTGTTAATATCTGATGTACCTTATCCATCTAACAGGGAAGATAATTTTACTGTTAGAAAGAGCAGGGGAACAGTAACATGTGATGATTTTTACAAAGCAGTAATTCCCAAAAAAAAGGGTGTTCAAAGAGTATTAATTTCATGCAAGAAATATAAATAGGTTTGAAAATGTCGGGCTTTTAATAAGTGAAAGAAAAGGTAGACAAACAATAAGTCATTTAACAAAAAAAGAGAAACCTTATAACAGATAAATTTATTTTGATAAATCAAAAGATTTATGGGGATTGGAATTAGAAATTTATAATTTTTTAATTTGTTTTATTTAATCTCTTTTCATCAAACTAACATATAAATACTTAAATCTTGATGGTTTCTCAATCAAAGATGGCTTTACTAACAAAATCAAATTACCTTTTAGGATTGCAGTGCCCTAAATTATTGTGGGTTACTAAAAATGAAAAAGGAAGAATTCCAGAGCCAGATGAGCTAACTCACTCAAGATTCAAGGAAGGAAATGTTATAGGGGTTCTTGCAACAAAAGTTTTTGAAAATGGCATTGATTTATCTGAACTAAGTTTTAAAGATAATTTAGAAAAGACAAAAGAGGCATTGAATGAAAGAACGCCGATATTTGAAGCAGGTTTTTTAGCAGACAATTTATTTTCAAGAGGAGATATTTTATTTCCAGTTGGGAAAGAGTGGGACATTATCGAGGTTAAAAGTGGAACAAAAGTTAAAGACATTAATATCCACGATGTTTCTTTTCAAAAATATGTCTATGAAAAAGCAGGGTTAAAAATTAGAAATTGCATTTTAATGCACACAAATAATCAATATGTCAAAAGCGGAGAAATTGAGCCACAAGAGTTTTTTGTTCAGGCAGATATTACTGATAAGGTTTTAGAATTTTCAGAAGGAATTGAAAAGAGAATAGATAATATGTTTAAAATTATTAACTCGAAAGAAACCCCAAAAATTGACATTGGGCAATATTGTAAGGATCCATACGAATGTGCATTAAAGTCGGGCTGTTGGGCGTTTCTGCCCCAAGAAAGCGTATTTAATTTATATCTAGGAGGAAAGAAATCTCATCAACTTTACAAAGATGGAATTTTAAAAATAAAAGATATTCCTGAAGATATAAAATTAAGTGAGAGGCAAATTATTCAAAAAGAATGTGCTTTGAATAAAAATTGCAAAGTCAATAAAAAGGAAATTAAAAAATTTCTTGATTCATTAAAATATCCACTTTATTATTTAGATTTTGAAACAATCAATCCTGCAATTCCAAAATTTAACAGGATGAAACCTTATCAGCAAATTCCTTTTCAATATTCTCTGCATATTCAAGAGAAGAAGGGCGGGAAATTAAAACATATTTCTTTTTTAGCAGATGGAACAAATGACCCAAGACCTAAATTCATGCAATCACTTAAAGAAAATTTAGGCGAGAAAGGAGACATAATAGTTTACAACGAAAGTTTTGAAAAAAGCAGATTAAAAGAATGTGCAGATTCATTCCCAGAGTTTAAAGATTGGGCAGAGAAGAATATTCTTCCGAGGATTAAAGATTTATTGATTCCTTTCAGGCAATTTCATTTTTACGACCCAAAGCAATGCGGAAGTGCCTCAATCAAAAAAGTTCTGCCTGTTATGTCTGATTTAAGTTATGAAAATATGGAAATAAACAACGGCGGGTATGCGAGTATTGAATATGAAAGAGTTACTTATGATGAAAATGCTTCAGATAAAGAAAAAAAGAAAGTGCGAGATGCTTTGGAAAAATATTGCGAACTGGACACTTTGGCAGAGGTCGAGATAATTGAGGCGTTGCGGGAGGTTGTTTGAAATGATGGAGATAACAAAAAATGTTGAAGAATAAAGACAGTATTTATAAATCAATAAATCTTAAAATTATTGTAAAAAGAGGAAATCATAATGCCTAAAAATAGGAAATATACTGTCGCATCTTTTTTTAGCGGATGTGGGGGATTTGATTATGGTTTTGATAAAAATAATTTTTCCATTTTATTCGGAAATGATTTATGGGGGGATGCAGCAAGCACATTTAAAGTTAACTACCCCAAAGTCTTATTTTTTGAAAAACCAATTCAGGAAATAACCCCGCAAGAGCTAAAAAAAATCGTGCAAAATATAAAAATAAATGTTTTAATTGGAGGTCCGCCATGCCAATGTTTCACAAGATTAAATAATAATCATCTCATCAAACTTTCTGAATTAAAGAAAGAAGATGAAAGAAGAACACTATTTCATGAATATATAAAAAAAGTTAAACTTCTCAAACCCAAGATTGTTTTAATGGAAAATGTTAAGGATTTACTTGCTAGAAGAAATCAAAGAGGTAAATTATATACTGAAATTATAAGCAAAGCATTTAAGAAAATAGGATATGAAACATATTATAAAGTTATTTCTATGGAAAAATATGGTGTGCCTCAAAAAAGGAAGCGAGTTATTTTTTTAGCTACTAATGTTAAAAAATTGATTAAAAAACTGGATGAAAACCAAAATATTGGATTCCCAAAAGAATCTGAAAATATAATTTCTGCTGGAGAAGCCTTGTCATCAATAGGTCATAAAGAAAAATTACAAAACCATACTTTTACAAGAAATGAACCCGAAACACTTATAAAAATAAAACATATCCCTCCTGGAGGATATTATGAACATCTGCCTGAAAAATTAAAAACAAAAAAAATTCGTAATGGAAAAGAGGTGATTGTTAAAAGATATGGATCTTATTTTAGAAGATTACATCCAAATCAACCTTCAACAACAATAACAAATAATTACATTATCCACCCCACTGAAGATAGATACTTATCCAATAGAGAAAAAGCCATTTTACATAGTTTTCCAAAAGATTATAAGTTTTTTGGAATGGATGGTTCAGTATCTCAGCAGATTGCAAATGCAGTTCCACCCATGTTTTCTGAGAAGATGGCAAGAAAAGTGAGAATGTTATTAGATACTTATTGCTAAACATTTAGAAATTCTATTATTCTTATCCAGATAATTATAAATACTCTAAATTTATTTAAAATAAATGGAAGATTATGTCGATTTTGAGAAAACATTTAGGAATTTAATTGAAAAACATAAAGAAGACCCGGATTATAATCTAATTAAAGATTATCCTGTTCTTTATTCAATTGTAGCAAATATAGCTTCAGATAAAAATTCTTGTGGAATAGTAAAAATGATTATGAATAGTGCAATATCTTATTTTATTTTGCCTACAGACGTTATTTCTGAAAAAGACTTTGGAATAAAAGGATATCTCGATGATTTTTTCATAT
Organism: Nanobdellota archaeon; assembly: GCA_030611805.1. Taxonomy (GTDB): domain Archaea; phylum Nanobdellota; class Nanobdellia; order Pacearchaeales; family GW2011-AR1; genus JAUWPB01. The sequence continues at coordinate 5,165 of JAUWPB010000021.1, forward strand.
GTTTACATGCCCTCACTGAATTATTAAAATATGACAAAAAACTTGGAGAGTATCTTATCAGTAAATATTGGACATTGGAAGAAAATTATAATAATTATTTATCAGATAAATATTATAAATTATTAAAGATGATTGAGCCAAATCTTCGTTCTAAAATTATCTCTTATTCTGGAATAAATTTTATAGAAGAGATGATAATGTCGAAAAAATCTCCACGAAAATATTCTGAGAAAAAAATAAGAGATCTTCAAAGAAAGATTCATTATATGTTTTATTTATTTCTTAATAGACCGATAGTTGGAAAAGAGGGAAAAAGAGAGTTTGATGGGCAATTTTTCGGGACAAAAGAATTTATGGAATTCTCCAAGAAAATAGATCTTTTATCAAAAAATGATGATGAATTTAAGTATGTTAAAAATAATCTTGATAGGATGTTTAATCTTGAAAATAAGATAAAGGAAATTAAGGTAAAGAGGCTACTTAAATGACAGGACTAAGAGATTTATCTGAAGAAATAAATAAAATTTATGATTCTGATTCTATCAATATTTCTCAAATTTTAAATTTAATCTTAAAAAAAGCTAGAAGATATAATAGGATAGGAAGTTATTTCTCTTCAAAATCATTTGTTTCTCTTGCAGAGGGGCTTGGAGAGTTTTTCTTAAGAAATGGAAAAATGAAGCTAATTATTAATTATGATTTAAGAAAAGAGGACTATGAAGAACTGAAAAAAACAGTTGATTACAAAAAAATTGAAAAAAGAATCACTTTGGATATTAAAAATTTAAAATCTGAGATAGAGTTGAATTCTGCCAGAGTTCTTGCATGGTTAATTGATAACCAAAAACTTGAAATTAGGGTGGTAATAGGAGAATCAAATAATTTAATGCACATTAAACAGGGGATTTTTGAAGATGAATTTGGAGATAAAGTGGCATTCACTGGTTCTGCTAATGAGACTTACTCTGCGTATGAAAGAAATATTGAACAGATTACTTTTTTTAAGAATTGGGAAGAAGGTCAGGAAGAATATGTGGATGAATTTTTATTTAAGTTTAGCCGTTTTTGGAATAATTGCGGGCAGAAGGCAAGAACTTATTCTCTTTCTAAGGCATTTGAAAGAGGCCTAATAAGAATAAAGCCAAAATCAGATTTAGAATTAAAAAAAGCAATAAAAAGTATTTCTAATGTTAATATTAATAAAATTGAGAAAAGAGTAATTAAGCCCTATCCTTACCAAAAAAGAGCAGTAGATGCGTGGATGAAAAATGGGAAAAGAGGGATAATTGAAATGCCTACTGGGTGCGGAAAGACAAAAACAGCTCTTTTTTGCTATCGAGAAATTAGGAAGATAGAACCCAGTTTAACGTTTATATTTGCACCCACTAAGGCTATTTGTGATCAATGGGTGAAGGAGTTTCAAGAAGAAGGGGTTAGGGTCTGTAAAATTTTTGATAATCCTAAATGGAAATCTGTTTTAAAGAAAGAGATTATTGATATTAGATTAAAAACAAATGATAATCTAGTAGTTATTGGGACTTATGCGCTTATGAACTCCCCATATTTATTGAATCAAATAAGATCAGTTCCAAATATAAGTAAGTTTTTAATCGCCGATGAAGCTCATTCTACTGGAGCATCGAAAACCTCTGAAGGATTAATAGAGGACTATGATTATCGTTTAGCACTTAGTGCAACCCCTAAAAGATATTTTGATGATGAAGGAACTGGAAGAGTTTTTGATTATTTTAGTGAGGTTATATTTGATGAAATAAGTCTTTATGATGCAATTTATAAATTAGAAGTTTTAAGTGAATATAATTATCATTTAATACATGTTACATTAAATGAAGATGAAATTGGAAAATATTGCAGATTTACGAAGATAATGATTCAAAAAATGGCGATGAAAAAGAAGGACAAATATAACCAAGCATTAGATTCCGAAATCCAAAGATTATCCGAACGGAGAGCAAAAATAATAAAAAATTGTGATGCCAAAATTGGGGAATTTGAAAAGATTATAGATCGTATTAAAAATGACAAATCGATTATTTTTATTTCTCCAGAACAAAAAGAAAAAGTTCGTGAATTAGTCAGACAAAAAACTAGATTTCATGAATATACTTATGTGGAGAATAGTAAAGTTAGATCAAACGCCCTTAAGAATTTTAAGAAAGGAGCAATAAAATGCTTAGTAGCAATAAAATGCTTAGATGAAGGATTGGATGTCCCTTCCGCAAATGTGGGGATTATTATGGCTAGCTCTGGAAATCCCAGAGAATTTATTCAGAGAAGGGGAAGGTTACTTCGAAAACATCAAGATAAAAAGTGTGCAGAAATTTTTGATTTTTTTGTAACTCCTTCAAAAGAAGCGATAGAATCCTCAGAAATGTATAAAAATCAAATTTCTAAAGAGATGAAAAGAATAGTAGAATTTTCTAAGTCTGCCCGGAATGAATTGGCATTATCGAAACAGTTAAAAAAACTAAAAGTTAAGTTAGGAATATGACAAAACTAAAAAAATTAATTAATGATAAAATCAATGAAATTGTTCCAATATCAGAAGAGAGAAAAGCGATATTAGAGGCCATAAATTTAGAGGAAACCATTGGAGGCATTAAATCAACAAACATCTTAGATAAATATGAAAAAATTATTGAGGGATTAATCAAATGAAAGTGAGTAAAATTATCATTGAAAATTATAGGGGATTTTATGGGAAGAATGTCTTGGATTTTAATACTAATGAAAAGGGGAAGCATATGGATCTTATCATTGCCCGTAATGATACTGGGAAAACTACCTTCTTAAATGCAATTTACTGGTGTTTATATGGAGAAGAGCAATTTTATAGTTCTAAAAATAGCAATAAAAAAATAATTTCTAATAAAAAAATAATTGAAACTGCTATAGATGGAAAATTAAGTATTTCGGTTAAATTAGTTTTTAATAATGAAAAAGGTCCTTTTTGTGAAATCTCCAGACAAAGAATTCTTAAGCGGGCGAGAGATGAAGAAAATGATTTGAAGACCATCCAGCAAGGTGAAGATGTCTTTTTTGGGACAGAGATTAATTCTAAGGGAACAGGCTTTGACACTATAGAACATATAGAAAGTTTTGTAGCCAAAATAATACCCAAAGATATTAGTTCATTTTTTCTTTTAGATGGGGAGCAATTAAAAGCAATATTCACTTCAGATATAAATTATAAGATAAAAAATGATATAGAGCGTGTTGCAAATATAAACTCTATTAATAATATGATTGACAATCTTAAGAAGTTGGATAGAAAATATTCCAATATGAAATCTGGAATCGATCCTAATTTTGGAGCCATTCAAAAAGAAATAGATAAATGTGATGAAAAGATAGAAGAAAATGAAGATGACTTGAAGGAAAACATAAAGGAAAAGGAAAAATTAAAAAAACAGCTATCCGAACTTACGGACTTCTTACAAAATCACAATGAAGCAATTATAAGGGAATATGGGTATAGGGAGGAAAAAATAAGGGAGGAAACGAGTAGGATTGATGACGACAGAAAAGAATTTGAAGGAGAGCTTAATAAATTAGTTATTCAGGCATATATTTTGCAAAACTCTAAAAAAGCACTGAAAGATACATCGAATAAATTTAATGAAATAATCGGAAGTGGAAATTTTCCTCCAGCAGTTGACCCTGCCCATGTTTTACAGCTCTTAAAAAGAAAAGAATGTATTTGCGGGAATAAAATTAAAAAGAATTCTAAGGAAGAAGAGAATTTAAAAAAATTAGCAGATGCTAAAAGCTATAAGGAATACATAAGAATTATTTCTGAGGGGGGTTCTAGACTTCCAGAGATGATTGACTCTTTAGAGAGTATCATGGGAGAGGTCACAAGACTAAAAAAGAAAATTTCCGAATTGGAATCTAAGATAGAAAGTAATAAAAGGGAGTTAGAAGAAATAAATCAAAAATATTCTGAATCTGATGCAGAAGAGATTAGAGAAAAAGGAGAGGAAAAAGAGATGATAGAACGAGCGATTTATAAAACAGAGAAAGAGATAAACAGGCTTGAGTTAGATTTAGATGTTCTTAAGGAAGCTAAAAAAGAGGGTGAAAGGGAATTGACAAATATAAAAATTAAGACACTAAAAGACCAGCTTGTAATAAAAAAATCCGAAAAATGTAAACAGCTAATGGGCTATGCAAGGGATTTAAAGGAATCTATAATGAAATCAATAAAAGATAAAATTGAAGAAGCTACTGCAAAAAACTTTATTGAATTACACTGGAGAGCAGAAGATTATGAAAAAGTTAGTATTCTTGACGATTTTTCTCTTTCAGTTAGAGATAAATACAAGGGAGAAATAATAAACGAACTTTCTCAAGGTGCTGCATTGTGTTTTGGGCTAGCTTTTATGACTGCCTTAAGAAATTATTCAGGGTATGATGTTCCGGTGATTATTGATTCTCCAGTCGGAAAAATTGATGAGGGGAATCGTGAAAGGATAGCAAAGAGCTTGCCAAATCAGCTTAAGGGAAAACAAGTTATATTTTTGGTTACAAGTTCAGAATATACATCTGTATTTAAGGAATTTTTAGAGGATAAAATTTCAACTAAAATAAATTTAGAATACAACAAGAAAACGGGGGAAATAGATATTAAAAATGGGAGCGATTGATGAGTTTATTAGCAAAATAGATTATTTGAATATTGATAAAAATAAAAAAGAGATGTGGAATAAAATAAAAATCTCTATTCTATTCAAAAATATGGGCAATCCAGAGATTTTTTTGTTAGCCCTAGCTTTAGGTATAAAACATGGTAAAAGAAAAAGAATTTCTAAAAGCTCAACTTTATTTAGGATTAGAGAATTAAGAAATGATATATGGATAATTCTTTCCATAGGCTTTTCAGAATTAGATGATATGAGTGTATTCGAAACAACAAAAAGTGCGAGAATGGCATTAAGAGTTTGTGAAGAATATGCAAATTCCGGGATTGAAATACTGAATGACCTTACAAAAAAGCCTACTGAGTTTGTAGTTAATCTAATAGAAGAAATGTTAAATACTCGTTAAAAATGGCAGATTCCCTAACGAAAGAGCAAAGAAGTTATTGTATGTCTCAAATAAAAAGAAGTCATACCAAACCAGAATTGATTCTTAAGAGATGCTTAAAGGGATTTGAACATAATCCAAAGGGGCTTTTTGGCAATCCTGATTTTATAAACTGGAAAAAGAAAACTATTCTTTTTCTTGACGGATGCTTTTGGCATATGTGTCTAATTCATTATAAAGTCCCAAGAACAAACAGAAAATATTGGATACCTAAATTATTGAAAAATATTATAAGGGATAGAGAAACAGATATAGCTTATAAATTAGCTGGATGGAAAGTTGTAAGAATTTGGGAGCATGAATTGAAGGACATAAAAAGTTTAAGGGCAAGACTAAGGGCAATCTAATTCAGCCACCTCCCCAACAATAGTCTATTATGCCGAGTGGCTCTTTTTGATTTGTCGACGGAATTTTTGCAATTTTTTCTTTAAATATCTCAAATCAACCGAGCCACCAAATTTTTGGTATTCTGGAACTTTATTCTTGTTAGTTACAACAAAAAACCACTCATCATAATTTTTATTTAATACTTTTACTTTTTCTTTAAGATTTTTAATTTTGCTTAAAGCAGAGCCAGTCTCAACTTCAATAGCATATTTCTTTTTATTGATTTCAAAAACAATATCGGGTTTTTTAGTTGTGTATTTTTTGGCTTTGATGCCTTTACTTTTCAGATAATCAGCAGTATCATAAACAACGAATAGATGGGTCAAAGATTCATTAAATCTTGGCTTTAACAAAAATTCCTCTTTTTTGTTTGAAGCCAGTCTTTTGTATTTTGCAATTTTATATCCCTTGCCTAGTAAATATTTAATTTCATCTGGATTTAACTTGCTTTTTCTAAAAAATCTCTTAAATTCATCAACATTTATTTTAACATTTTTGCTTTGCTGTTTTTCTGTTGATTTGCTGTTGATTTTATTTAACTCATCTGCATTTGTAGTAATCAACTTATGTTCTTCAGGCGAAGCAATAACTCTTATTTCAGAGTGATCATCTTCCATAATCAAAAGTCCTTCCCCAACATTTGCTGTCAGTAAATGGGTCCTCTCAGATGAACTTAAATGAAAGGTTTTGCAGATGTTGTCAATCACAGCTGGCTTTTGCCTCATCAATAAAGTGTAAGCAGAATTTGCCAAAACAGATCTGCCTGCTTTTGAATCAAACAAACCTTCCACTTCTTGATTAATCATCAGCAGACCAAGATTAAACTTTCTGCAAGTTTTAACAATCTCAAAGATATAGCCTGATTCTTCTGTTCTTGAAAGCAGAGACCATGATTCATCAATCAAAAGAATTTTCCGTTCTAAGTCAGATTTCATTTTCATATAAATATAATCCAATACCAAGAACATCATAGATGGTTTAACCTGACTTGGCATTTGTCCAATATCAAAACAAACAAAACGGTTACTGAAATCAATATTTGTGTGCTGATTAAAAAAACTAAAAACCCCATGAACATACATGTTAAGACGATTAATCAAACTCCTTAAAGTTGTTTTTTCAAGATGCGTTGCCCTTTTCTCCATCTTCTTCAGCACTTTCAGCAAATCTTCTAAAATTGGCGGAGAATTGTTCCATGTATCAGGATTTTCATTAATCCCTTTAAGTTCATAAGTTTTAGTCAAAGCTCTGTCAACAAATGCTTTTTGTATCTCAGTTATCTCGCCAAGCATAATTTTCATTAAGTCCATCAAGCTCAATCTTTTATCAATATAATCATGCCCCATTAAATCAAGCGGATTAATCATAGTTTTAGAAGTTCTTGAAAGATGAATCAATTGCCCACGAAAGTGATTAACTATATTTTTATACTCTCCCTGCGGGTCAATAACCATAACCTTTGTTCCATTAAGCAAATATCTTGTTATGAGTAATTTGGAGAAATAAGACTTGCCCCCTCCAGACTGTGCTAAAATCAGCCCATTGGGATTGGGCAGATTAAAAATATCTTTAATGATTGGAATATTGTTTTTATTCATGCCCAGCCATACGCCATTGTCATCTGCTTGTAGGAATTGGCTTGTAAACGGAAAGAACGCTGACAAGGCTTCTGTGGTGATATTTCGGCTAATATTCAGGTTATCCTCGCCTAATGGCATAAT
>JAUWPB010000028.1 GCA_030611805.1 Nanobdellota archaeon
ATACAAATGGAAATAATCCTAAAGAAGCGCAAGCATTGAAAGAAAGCATTATTCAACATAGAACTGATTTAGGTTTAAGCCAGAATGATTTAGAGAAAAGATTAGTTATTGTTAATGCTGGTGGAAAAGTTGATTCAGATATGCCTCACGGAGTTAAGCCAATTATAATTCCAGGAATTACTCAAGTATATCAACATGAAGTTTTAGAAAAAGTTGGGGAAGATCCAAGTTTTGATGGTTATGGATTAAATGGCGGTTTACCTTTACTTAATCAATTAGGAAGCGGAAGCAGGACTTTGTATATGCCTGATGAAACTTCTAATATTGGCTTGCGTGTGCTGTGTCGTGGCTGGGGTCTTAGCCTGGGTGCCTGGAACAGGGTTCTAGCTGGCTCGGACGGGGACGGTCGGGTAAATTTTGCGCGGAGCGCGTCGCCGTAAAATTTGATGAATTAATATTTTTTTAATAATTTTAAAACTTGTTTTCCTAAATCTGTAATAGCATAAACTCTCCAAGAACTTTTATTAGGAGTTATACATTCAACTAAATCATATTTTTCTAATTGAAAAAGTGTCTTTGAAACATTAGGGGCTTTATATTTAATCTTCTTTGCTATTTCAAAAGGCCTGAGTGGCTTATTTTTGAGCGCCTTTAAAACATTCAAACGTCTCAAACTTGATATTAAAAATCCATATAATTCCTGTATTCTTTCCATATTCTATAATCTAGAAAGATTTATATAAAGTATTAAATACGAAATAGATACGGAAGGGATAACACCCTTTGGGAATTAAACTATAAGAATGTTGATGAACTGGACATATAAATTGATTAATGTTAAATATGATTTCAAGATTAAAAAATAAATTAAGAGAATTTTTCTGGATGCTAAATTGTAAGGGAATAATCAGTTTTAAATTCTTTTCTTCTCAAAACCCTCCTAAGAAACTAATCTTTCATTTATCTTTTTTAGATTAAAGAGTATTGTTTTTTGCAGATTTTCAAAAAGCATTTTGTCTTCTCTTTTTCTTGAAGCTTTTGTATAGCCAAGATATTCATCCAGCAACCCAAGAGGGATATCCAACATAGGAATGTCCTTTGATTGCAATAAATGAAATGTAATTAATCTCGTGGTTCTGCTGTTTCCATCTTCAAATGGGTGTATGTGCTGAAATTCATTATGGAAGTAAGACGAAAAATTAATTATTTTATTCAGTGATGTTTTCTTTTTAATAAATTCATTATATTTCTTTAGCAACTCTTCCAGTTTCGGTTTAATTTCAGACACTTTTGCAATCTTAAAATCAAGATTTCCTTTTATATAAACAGATTTATTTCTTGTCTTTCCTGCTATTCTTAGCTTATGAAACATTGCCAATCTGTGATATTCCAATATGCTCTCTTTTGTTAATGCGTTTTTTTGCTGAGCATCTTGAAGCATTTTGATAATAGCATTTTGATAATTTTTAACTTCTTCAACATCTTCACTTTTGAGCTCCCTTGGAATTATTTTGTTTTTTAGAATTTTTATTGTGTCTGGCAAGGTTATTGGGTTGCCCTCTAAAGAAAGACTATGCTGAACGAAATAAATTTCAAACTCATTAACAATTCTCCTGTAACCTGCCTCATTCTTTTTTCTTAATCTCTTGTATTGCTCCAGTTCTTTTTTTATTTCATCCAAATAATTTATCTTGAGTTTTCTTTGCGGTTTGTTCTTAAAATCAAAATAAACTAAAAGATTGTTTATTAAAGTATTATAAAATATTCTTGCCTTGAGAGGTTTTCTTGAACTTATTAATATTAAGCCATATTTATCCAAAATATCAATATATTTTTTAAAAGTTTTAGGATTAACATTAATATCCTTTTGCTGAAATTCTTCTTTTTTTAAAGTCTCGTTTACAAATTTTGCTATGTTTTTATCTAACAAAAGATTATAATTAATATTATTCTGCACACAATAATAAATTAAATCATACAATAATTGAGTTTTATCTGATTTTTTTATTTCAAAACCTGATTTTTTCTTAATCAAATTTTTGTCTTTTACAAGCTCTCTTAAAAATCTATGAATAATGTGGTAATCTCTTTCATCTTTATGAAGACTTTTAACCACCTCTATTGGCTTTATTGGAGCAGAATTTTTGTACACCACTTCAAATACATCATACTTTGTTACCATATCACTTCTATGTATCAAAGGTTTATAAATCTTACTATTTGGTATTGAATATTACAGATTTTGTAAAGAATACTACTAAATAGAATAAATAGAATGCCCCACTGAATCAGGCACTTGTAAACCTCCGCCCAAAATTCATCCTCTTTTTTTGTCAACCTTGCTGTTTTCATTTGTGTGAGGTGCGATGGCGACACTTTTTAAAGATTGTCGAGATGGGAGTGAGGGGTTTTTCGTGAGAGAAAGTTGGGATGGGTGTGAAAAAAAATCCGAAAATTTAATATATTTAATAATCTCCTTAAAATATATGGAAAATAAAATATTTGAGATAATAAAAGAATTCTCCGAATCAATAAAACAAAAATTAGATATAGCCTTGGAAAAAGGAGAAGTAAAAAAGATAAATTTTGAACAGGAAACATTTAGATGGAAATTGAATGATTTTGAATATTCTATAGAAAAGGGGGTCTCTTGTTCTGGTGCTACAGGAAAATCTAGCTCAATTTCTCAACTAGTATTTATACATAAAATTGATGAAGAATTAAAAACATATAATGAATACAAGAAATTTATTAGAGAGTTGTCATATTTGGGGGATTTTCCAAATATCGAGAATTCAATCCAAATGTTCACTAAAAAGTTATGTTCCGCATACCTTAGTGGAGAACCCACTGACAATTTATTACTTACTTTCTCAAAAGAATTGGACGGAGAACCTATCAAAATTAAAGCATTTGTAGAATTAACTGGTTTAACTTTAGAACCTAATGAGATTAAAATAGTTTCTGGATTAGTGATTAGAAGACCAACTAAGGAGGATTTAGAAAAAAAGCATATTATATCCCCTTTTTATAATGAGGGTTTATTACATTTAGAATATCCTTCAGCAATAATGGAGATAGAAATTTTTGGAAGATCTCCAATAGAATTGCAAAATTATATGGAAAAATCAATCACATTACTAAGTCTTTTTGGATCTGGAGGAGTTAAATATCTTGGATATAATATGACTTCTGAATCAATTTCAATTCCTATCGGAGGGGTGGTCCGTCCAGGAGATAGAAGTAAGCCCCCACATTCTTACATAATTTTAAATAAAGATATTCCAAGATTAAAGAATTTTTGGATAGAAATGTCCAAAATTCTAAGTTTAGGATTTATTCAAGAGCAATTCTCTAGTTTCCAACCAAATATATTCTTTTCTTATCAGAGATATAATGAGGCAATTTTAAATGGGGGGATGATAGAAAAACGAATAGTTAATGCTATCTCTGGATTAGAAAGTTTATACTTAAATTCTTCGCAGGAATTAAGTAGATATTTAAGATTAAACGTGAGCAAAACAATGGGTATTCTTGGGTATGATGCTTATAAAGTGAGAGAAGAAATAAAAGATGCTTATCAAATTAGGAGTAAATTTATACATGGAGAAACTTTAACCTATAAATCCCGAAATAAACTTGATAAAAAATATGGTTCTCTAGAAAATCTTTTTTCAGATATTATAGATTATTTAAGAATATCTATTTTACTTCTCTTGGGACTAAAAAAAGAAAAAGATGAATTTATAGATATTCTTGAAGATACATTCATAGATAAAGAAAAAGAAAAATTATTTCAAGAACAAATAATTCATATTAAAAATAAATTTGGAATTTAAATATTGTGCGTGTGCGATGGCAACACTTTTTAAATATTGCCGGGGGGAGTGAGAGGTTTTTCTTTCACTTCCGACACAAAAACAAAAAAATAGGCACAGCATCATCTTTGTCCATTTTTGAAATCGCTTTTTTCAAATCTTCAAATGACCTGTGCATAATCATTTTGTAATTGAATTTTTCCCGTCTTTCTTTTAATTGCGGGAATTCTTTTAACAAATCATGTTTAAGCCGAATAAGATTCCATGCCCTACGACCTTCGCTATATGAAATTTCTCCTCCAACTTCTAGAGTTTCATGTTTTGGTTTTAATATTTCTGCCATTTTATTTTCCAAGAATTAGGCTTCTTGAGGTTCCATCACCTCTGAAGTTTATTGTAGAATATTTTTGAGTGTATTTAACCTTATAGCACAACTTACAGAGTTGTAGTGTTAAAAATATTTTGAGATACAACAACTTGGGTTGTTGTAATAAGATTTAAATACCCTAAATTTTTGATAAAATCAACCTTTAGGGGAAAAGAGTTCTTGATATTTTAAAATGAAAATAAACAAACTAAATGCAAAGATATTAGGCTTAACTAGTTATGAATTTCAAGCTTATCAATCACTAATAAAATTAGGAAAAAGCACTGCCCCAAAATTAAGTAAAGTGAGCTATGTCCCCTATGGTAGGATCTATGATGTTTTGGATTCATTGGAATCAAAAGGATATATTAAGGTTATAACAGATAAAATAAAACAATTTATTGCTTCAGACCCAAGCGGAGTTATAAAAATGATTGATGATAAAAAAGAAGAATTAGAATCTCTTAAAGATGAATTTAATAAACTTGAACAAATCTATGATACAAGAGAAGAAGAACCAGTGGTTATTATTAAAGGCAATAGAAATTTTCATAAAATTATCAAAGAAAAACCTGAAGCTAAAGATTATAGATATACAATAAAATATAATTCTACTTTAAACCCTAACTGGATAAAAGGATATAAAAAGAAATTAAAAAAAGGAGTTGACCTTAAAAATTTGGTTAGGTTTGATAAAGCCAGTTTGAAAAATGTTTTGAAATGGAAAAAAATTCTCCCTGAAATTAAAGCTATTGATAATGAGGGAGTTTTAATGTCAATTATTGATGATCATTATGTTTTAATTGGATTAATTACATCAAACACAACTATTGTAATTAAAAATGAGGCTTTTGCCAAGATTATGAAAAAAATGTATAGTGCTACTTACGAGAAGGCGGAGGTAATTAAGATTTAAAATAAATAACCCCGCCCTAAAGGGCGAGGTATCAAGGTAAAAAAAAATGTTAAAACTATTGAACCCAAGGTTGAGAAGAAGTAATGTAGTGAGCAACAGCTTCAGTGGTTGTGTTG
>JAUWPB010000001.1 GCA_030611805.1 Nanobdellota archaeon
GACTGGCGGAGTTTGGGTTGTTATTACTAATGTTATTGAAACTGGTTCTGAAAATGTTGAAACAAGCAGTTCCCGTCTTTTTCAAAAATGTTCTGATTTAGGATATGAAAAAATGTTTGAAGGATTGAATTGTGATGGAGAGATAATCTATGCCGGAGGGGAAAAATGTTGCACTGGGGATGCAAAAAGTGATAAGGAATTACTTGAAAGTTTAGGTGCAGTTTCATGGTGGAGGTTTGAAGGAAATGCAAATGATGAGATTGGGGGGAATCATGGAACTTTGCAACAAGGGATGAACTTAACAGAAACTTCTAGGAGATATTATTTTGGTTCATGGGATACATGGATAAAACTTCATAATTACATTCATCCTAATTCTGAGGTAATAAAAAATATGTCAAATACTCAAACTTATGTGAAAGATACAGATTATGAAATCAATTATTCCAGTGGTTCTATAAAATTTTTGTCTTCTGGAGGCATATCTGGGACATATATTCGGATGAGTATGAATTATAGAAACAACGATAGTATGCAAACTAGTGGGAAAATAGGAAATGCACTTGAACTTGACGGACTCGATGACTATGCTTATGTTGCAGATGATAACAGCTTAGATATTACCCAAAAATTAACAATTGAATTTTGGACATATCCACGAAGTAATGGGGGTATTGTAAGCAAAGTTAATAATTGGGCAGGGTATAGTTATGGTGTAAGATTAGACGGTTCTTCTAAGATCGTGTTTCAGACATATGATTGGACAAGAGGAACAAATTATGTCACAGGCAACAATTCCGTTTCCTTAAATGAATGGAATCATATTGCTGTAATATTTGAAAATACAACCACTGCTACAACAAACAACACAGTTAAGATATATATTGACGGTGTGTTAGATAAAGAAGAAACCAATTTCTTAGGACAGGCTTCAGGTTATCCTTCTCCAAATTTAATTTTTGGGGCACAAGGTGGCGGAAGTGGTGCGACTTCTCCTCATAGTGGATTTTTCAACGGCTCAATCGACGAAGTAAAAATCTACAACCACTCATTATCAGCAGAACAAATCAAAGCATTGTATGAACTTGATTTGAGTTAGATTATCATAAAAATTCTCTAATAGTTTTTCTGATGTTGCCTATATCATCCTGAGTTATTCTTGAAAGAATTTCTTTTGATTTTGCCATGAAACCAACTGCATTTATAAAAATAAAATTCAAGAGGAATATAAATATTATTATATTATAGTATACAATTACCTTATAACTTAAACATAACAATCTTTAAAAGACAAACTATATTTTTATAATCATGTTAGTAAAATTGGAAAATCCCGCCCTGTTTTCAAAGGTGATTGAACTTATTTCAGAATTAGTTTCAGAAGTTCGGTTGAAGGTGAATGAATTTGGAATGAGTATTATTGCGATGGATCCTGCAAATGTTGCGATGGTTGGGTGCAAATTTCCGAAAAGTGCTTTTTCTCAGTTTGAGAGCGGCGATGAAATTTTGGGAATTAATTTAGATGATTTAAAACGAATTTTGAAAAGATGCGGTGTTAAAAGTTCTTTGATTTTAGAGAAGAAAGATAATTTATTGAATATTCAGATTCAGGACAGGATAAAAAGGAACTTTAGTTTAAGCCTTATTGAAATAGACAGCGAGGACAAGGAAATGCCAAGCCTGGAGTTTAGTTCAAGGGTGGAGTTAAATTCAATTGACTTGATTGCTTCGGTTGAAGATTGCGGGGTTGTTGCTGATGCCTGTTCATTTATTATTGGAGATGGCAAATTTATAATTGAAGCAAAAGGTTTGAATTCTGCAAGGTCTGAGTTTTCAGGAGATGAAGCAAAGATAGAAGCAGAAAATTGCAAGTCAAGATATAGTTTGGAGTATTTATCAAAATTCATTAAGGGTGCAAAGCTTTGCGAGAAAACAATTTTGAATTTTGCAAATGATCATCCTTTGAAGATGGATTTAAGAACCGAAGGCATGGAGCTTAGTTTTATTTTAGCACCGAGAGTTGAGACCGAGGATTAGTGATTTAACAAACTAAATAAATTAATAAAAATCACTTGTCTGAGTAGAAGATTAGCACGAGAGAAGCAGTATAATCCAGTGACGAGGGCTGGTTTGAGTTAAAGATTGGTGATCTGACAAACTAAACAAATAAAATGAAAAATTTATTATTGGTTCTTGGATTAACAACTTCATTAATTTTTTGTGGAGATTACAATAAAGCTCAGGGAACAATAAAGACAACATTAGAAATTCCTGAATCTGTCAGGAAATATGGGAAAAAATTAGAGAAACATTCATCAGGAGAACATGTTTTAGTAAGATTAGCAAGGGATATTGATGTTTATATTGTTACCTCAAGAAACGGATGGCACATTAATTTTTTGGCAGAGAAACTTGGAATTCACTCAATCAGGTCAAACAGGAATTATTCCAGCGGAGGAATTGCATTTCCTTCAGGTAATTTAGACTTAAAACAAATGGCTAAAAAACTTGATACAGATGGGAACGGAATAATAGATTTGGATGAGTTGGGAGCGATTTATTGAATAAGAAAAGTCCAAAAGAATAACAAAGATTTATAAATGTTAAGTATTACTTTATATGATAAAATATACTAAATAACATAAAGTAATACTATGAAAAAGAGGATTTCTGCAACAATTGATGAAGCAACCATGAAGATAATTAAGTTGTTAATGAACAAAGGCAGATATAGAAATAAATCTCATATTATTGAAGAAGCAATTAAATTATTAAAAAAAGAAGATGATAAGAATTAAAAATGAGTTAGAATTTCAAACTTGGTTCAAAAAGAATTATAAAAAGTTAGGTTTTTCAAAAATTATTAAAGCGAATTCTAAATGTTTTCCAGACTTTATAATGTTAAAAGATGGTAAAGAAATTAAAATAGAACTGGAAATAAAAACATCAAATTTTATATCACATAAACATCCTATTGAAAAAGTAGATAAAGTTATATGTATAAATAAAGATGTGGACTTAGGAATCCCCACAATGGAATTAAATAACTTTACAATAATAGGGTTTAATGAAAACTCTAATTACTCTATAAAAAGTCGTATTCTCAAATTATTTGGAAAGGAAAAAATTATGACTACCACAGAAATAGCTAAAAAAATGGATGCTCACTGGAACAGTATGGAAAAACATCTTCTTGAATTAGCGTTAGATGGAAAAATTCAAAGAATGAAAAAACAAGGAGTTAATTTATGGTTGACAAAATGAAAACGCAGGGGCAGATAACGATTTTCATAATTGTTGGAATATTGATAGTTAGTTTAATTGCATTGTTTTTATTTTTTAGAACAGGAGTAATCCCTGGCATTGCAAAAAGTCCTGAGACAAATCCAAATGTTTTTTTAAGTTCTTGCATGGAGGAAAAAATTAAAGAAACCATTGGATTAATTTCTTCGCAAGGAGGGTATATAGAAAATCCCCTTCATAAAAATTTTAAGTTTGAAAATGAAAAAGTTTTTACAAACATTTCTTACCTTTGCTATAATCAAAATTATTATCTCCCCTGCATAAATCAAGAACCAATGTTGATTCAACATTTAAAAGAAGAAATATATAATTATATTTTTGAAGATGTTGAAAATTGTTTTGATGCTCTAACATCAAATTTAGAAAAACAAGCATATGTAGTTGATGTAAAATATCAGGGATTTGAAGTTGATTTAATGGAAAAAAAAGTTGTTGTTGAAATAAACGGGGAGCTTGTCCTGACAAAATCAGGAGAAACATTAAAGCATGAGGATTTTAAGATTATTGTGCCCAGCAGGTTTTATGACTTAGCTGTTGTTGTTCAGGAAATTGTTAGCCAAGAGGCCAGGTTTTGTCATTTTGAACATTTAGGATTTATGCTTTTTTATCCTCAATTTAGCATAGATAGATTTAGAACAAGTGATTTAATAACAATTTATACTCTTGAATATAGAGACAGCAAAGAAACATTCAGGTTTGCTGTGAGAGGTTGTGTAATTCCTCCGGGAATGTAAATAAATTAAAATGAAAACAGAAAAAATGAAAAAAACAAAATTTGTTTTACTATTAATTGTAATGTTTAATATTTTTCTCTTAATGAACATTGCTGTTGCACATAGTTATATAATTCATCAAATAGATGGTGTAACTGAAAATTCAATTATAATTAATGAAAAAAGAAGTTCTAAAAATTTAATTGATTTAGGAATAAATTTGTTGATAAACTTTTTAAAAATAAAACAAATCGGGATTGTTTCTGCAGGAATATTTGACCCTGAAAATGAGACCGTCATGAACATAACTGGTTCTTTTGAAGCGGGATATTCTCTTTCAGGCATTTCCTGGACATGTTGTCTTGAAATGAAAGATGGTTCTATTTGCCAGAATATTCCATCAATTACTCCTGAACTTTGTGCTGTTGAACCATTGCCAACATCATGTGATAATACTGCAAATTGTGAAAGAGGGTGTTGTATTGACAAAGAAGAAGGTTTGTGCACAACAAAATCGCCGAAGCAAAAATGTGAACTTGATGGTGGCGAATGGGCAGATGAAGAAAATTGTTTGATTCAGGAGTGCCAAAAAGGATGCTGTGTTTTGGGAGGAAATGTCTTGTTTGTTACAGAGATAAGGTGTGGGGCGCTTTCTTTAACAAATGGTTTTGAAAAAGATTTCAGGGATTTGACAACAGAAATAGAATGTCTTGTTCTTACAGCGAGTCAGTTCAGAGGGGCGTGTATTTTTCAGGGAGAAAGTTGCAGCATCAAAACAGAGCAAGAGTGCTTATCTAATCAGGGTGATTTTTATAAAGATTATTTATGCTCACATCCGAGTCTTAATACTAATTGTGAGGGGCAAAGTTTTGTAAATTGTGTGGATACCCTAAAGGGCACAAGCGCCAGAGATGAAATTTACTGGTTTGACTCGTGCGGAAATCAGGAAAATATTTATTCTTCTGACAAAACTGCCTCGTGGAACAATGGGATGTTGCTAAGAAAAGAAGACAGCTGTAATCCAGATTCTGCAAATATTAATTCTGAAAACTGCGGGAACTGCAATTATTTTTTAGGAAGCAGGTGTTCTGTTTCTTTAGAGAAAAAAGTGAACGACGGAGACTTCATCTGCAAGAGCATGAAATGTGTTGATGAGAAAGGAAATGTAAGAGAAAACGGAGAGAGTTGGTGTGTTTATGAGGGGTATATTGGCGACGGCAAGGATACTGTTGGAAGCAGACACTGGAAAAGATATTGTATTGAGGGGGAAGTTAAAACAGAACCATGCGCGGATTATCGAGGGGCTGTTTGCACCCAGTCAGTAATAGAAGAAGCAGGGCAAACATTTTCAATTGCTTCTTGTGTTGCAAATGAGGCAGTGCTGTGTCTGGATTATAATTCTGAAAAAGAAACAATGGAAGATAAATGCAATGAAAACAAGCACTGCATGATTAAAAATATTAATGTTGATTCATATTTTACATTTGACATGTGTGTTGCAAGATACCCAAGAGGATTTGATTTAAGAGATAGTTCAGGGGCGAACGACCAATTATGCGCAATGGCAAGTCAGACCTGCATTGTTTTTTATATGAAAGATTGGAAAGGGGATTGGCATTGTGAAGAAAATTGTAATTGTGAAACAGGGGAATTTTCAAAACAGATGAATGACTTGTGTGTTTCATTAGGGGATTGCGGGAGCTATGTAAATTATATTGGTGAAGGCACAGATAACAGCAGAGTTTCGGGAGCTCCTGGGATTTCATGGGAAGATTATAAAGAATATTCTAAACCAGTAGATGGGCAGTTTGTAAAGCCACAAGATATTGATAAATTTTTAAGTTCTATGGTAGGAACAAGCATGGGTCTTCCAGAAGAGGAAGAAAGTGAATTTGCTAAAGGTGTTGAAATGCTCGGGACTATTGTTGGAGGAATGGGGAGTGCAATTTTTGGGATTGCAGCATTAACAACCACCACTATAACTACTGCAGGAGGCATGACCATAACAACTGGGTTAACATCGGGATCACTTGGAGCCACCATTGGAGCAGTTGGATATGCTGCAGTAGGAGCAGCAATTGGTATGATGGCAGGTTCATATCTTGCAAGTTATCTTGAAATATCAGGAGATGCAGCAGTAATAATGATGTTAGCTGGAGGAGTTGCTGGAGCAATCATAATGAGTGGGGCAACTTTAACTGGTTCTTTAGCAGGTTTGAGTGCAACAGGTTGGGGATTAGTTATCGTAGTAATTATAATGCTTTATATCGCGATTATTGGTTGGGGACAAACATCACAAAGATTAGTAGAATTTACCTGCATGCCCTGGCAGGCTCCTGTTGGCGGAGATGATTGTGAAAAGTGCAATGAAGATTCTTTAAAGCCATGCACTAAATACAGATGCAGTTCTCTTGGACAGGCATGTAAATTATTAAATCAAAGAACTGAAAATCCTATTTGCCAGAGTATTACATATGAACCAAATCCCCCTATGATTTCTCCTGATAAAGTGCAAACTTCTGGATATGAATTTTTAAATGAAGAAACAAAAAGAGTTGAGATAAGAACAATTGATGGGGACTGCATCCATGAATTCACACCTGTTTTATTTTCTTTAAAGACAGACGAATTTGCCCAGTGCAAATATGAGTTTGCAAGAACAAGTGATTATGCAGAAATGAATAATTATCCTCTTGGGCAAAATTCGTTTAGAATAAATCATACATTTAGTTTTTTCATGCCAAGCATAGGTAGTTTAAGTGTTTACAATGTCAGCGGAGATTTAAGAGAAATGTTTGGGAATATGAATATGTATGTTCGGTGTCAGGATTATCACGGGAACTTTAACTTAAAAGAATATTCAGTAAACTTTTGCATCAACTCTGGACCGGATTTAACCCCTGCGAGAATTGTGTATTCTGAACCAAAATCAAATTCATTTTTAAAATATGGAACAACAGAAACAAACCTTACGATTTACCTGAATGAACCAGCAGAATGCAAATATAATTTTGTTGAGGGGGAGAGTTATGAAATGATGGCAAATTCTATGCTGTGTAAAACAGAATTAACCGACGCTAAATTATATGGCTGGGCTTGTTCTGCAATTTTAACAAATCTCACAAATACCAATAATTATTATATTAAATGCAAAGACAAGCCCTGGGTTCAGACTCCCGAGGACATAATTGAATATCAGGAAAGAAATATTAATTCTGAAGATTTTGTTTATAATTTATATGGAACAGAAACAGAACTTGAAATAATTTCTACATCTCCTGAAGGGAAAATTGCATCTGGATTTGCTCCTGCGTCTGTAGATTTAGAAGTTGAAACATCAGGAGGCATGGACAATGGAAAATCTACCTGTTATTATGAATGGGCTGGAAACTGGGTGCAGTTCTTTGAGACTTTCTCGGATTCTCATAAGCAAAAAGGATTAAATTTAATGGGAGGAGATTTTAATATCCCAATAAAATGCGAGGATAACGCAGGAAATATAGATTATAAGAATATAAGTTTTGGTTTAGATATAGATACTGCTCCTCCGGTTGTTATCCGGGCTTATAAAAGTTCAGGCAACCTTAGATTAATCACAGATGAAAAAGCAGAGTGTTATTATGATTTCAACAGATGTAATTTTAACATGGATAATGCAACCTCCATGACAACAGCACTTTCAGTAAATCATTATGCAAACTGGATTTCCGGAAAAACTTATCATGTAAAATGCAGAGACATTTGGGAAAATACAAATCCAGATTGTGCCATCATTGTTAGACCAAGTAGCTTATAATAAATTAAATTTATAAATACAAATATCATAAGATAAATATGAGTCAAAAAAGAGGAACCCCTACCTTGACTTTGTTATGGAATAAACAAGTTTTATCAAAGTCAAAACACGCGCAGGTAACGATTTTTATTATTGTTGCCGTAGCAATTGTTGCAGTAGGAATCCTTATCTTTTTATTATCTCCCCAATTAAGAACAAGTCTGGGATTTGCTGAAGAAAATCCTCCAGAGTTCATTCAAAATTGCATAGAAAAAAAAATTGAAAATAGCGTCAATAAATTATCTTTGCAGGGAGGGAGTTTAACTCCGGAACATTATATTATGTATGACAATGAAAAAATAGAATATTTGTGCTACACAACAGAATATTATAAGACTTGTGTTATGCAACAGCCAATGTTAAAAGAGCATATTGAATCTGAGATTAAAGAGGAAATTGAAGAGGAAATAAAAAAATGTTTTGATGATTTGGAAGAGAGCTACATGAAAAAAGGTTATATAGTGAACCTGAAAAGAGGCGCGACAGATGTTGAGTTGCTTCCGGAAAAAATTGTTACTGAATTTAATTATCCTCTGACTTTAACAAAAGGCGATTCAAAAAATTATAATTCGTTTAGAGTGGTTGTGGACAATAATCTTTATGAATTAGTGAGTGTTGCCAACAGCATATTAAACTGGGAAGCCCGTTATGGAGACGCAGAGACAACTGTTTATATGAACTATTATCATGACCTGAAAGTTGAAAAGAAAAAGCAGTCAGAAGGCTCAACAGTTTACATTTTAACAGACAGGAACACAGGAGATAAATTTCAGTTTGCGTCAAGGAGTGTTGCATGGCCCCCGGGTTATGGAACAAGCAGTGTGATGATGACTTCAATGACAACTTTAGAATAAAATAAAAATGAAAAAAGAGAAACAAGGATTAAACACTAAACAAATAATTAGAAAAATTGAAAATAAAAAAGAAGAAATAAAAAAGAAAAGTGTTAAAAAAATAGGGCTTTTTGGTTCATTTCTTAAGGGAAAGCAAAAACCAAAAAGTGACATTGACATTTTAATAGAATTTGAAGAACCCACTTTTGATAATTATGCAGAGGTATTAATTTTATTAGAGAAAATATTAAAAAGAAAAATAGATTTAATTACTAAATCAAGTTTAAGACCTGAATTAAAATATATTATCAAAGAGGCAGAATATGTTAAATTATAAACTTTATACTAATACAATTTTAGAAATGATTGAAAGACTTCAGTCTTCATTAAAAGATAAGAATAATTTTATGAAAGATTATGAACTCCAAGATGCTACATTAATGAGACTCCAAGTAATAGGAGAAAACATAAAAAAAATACCCTCTGAAATAAAGAAGGACAATAAAATTAGCTGGAGGAAATTTGAAAAATTAAGAAATCTCATTAGTCACAAATACAATTCTGTAGATTATGAAATAGTTTGGAATTTTATTAAAAAGAATCTTCCTGAATTAAAAAAGCAAATCGAATTGATAAAATAAAATGATAAACAAAAAAAATTTAACATTCGGAATAATCTTAGCAATCTTCTTAGTGGGAATTATCTCTTCTCAGGGAATTTCATATTGCTGTGAAAGAACAATAGACGGAGCTTGGTGCCAGAATTCTCCTGAAGAAAACTGCAATGATGACTATAGGAAAGTGCCGACGTCTTGCGAGGCAACTTCTTACTGCAAGTTAGGATGTTGTTATAATAGTCAGGAAGGAACTTGCATGGAGAACACACCTCAAAAAGTTTGTGAGGATTCAAACGGGGTTTGGGAGGATGATGTAGAATGCGGGATTCCTCAATGTGAATTAGGATGTTGTTTAATCGGTGACCAGGCAGCTTTTGTGACACAGACAAGATGCAAACGGCTTTCTTCTTTATACGGATTAGAGATTGATTTTAGAACAAATATTGGAAACGAAATCCAGTGCATTGCGAGTGCGACATCTGATGTAAAAGGGGCTTGTGTTTTTGAAAAAGAGTTTGAAAAGACCTGTTTGTTTTTAACAAAAAGAGAGTGCCAGGAAATAGAAGTTAGTTCTGCGGATTCTAATGTGAATTTTCACGACGGTTATTTATGCTCTGCTGAACAATTAGGAACCAACTGCGGTCCTACTGAACAAACAATATGTGTTGAAGGAAGGGACGAGGTTTATTTTGTAGACAGTTGCGGGAATCTGGCAAATATATACGATGCTTCAAAAATTGAAAATAAAGAATACTGGTCAAAGATTTATGGGAAAGCCAAGAGTTGCAGTCCGGGTTCATCAAATGCAGATTCAGCGACTTGCGGGAACTGTGATTATTATTTGGGAAGCACTTGCAAAGATTACAAAAGAGCTGAGGACAAAGTAAGACCAAATTACGGGGACAAAATATGCCGGGACCTAAGCTGTGAGTATGATGGGAAGAGTTACAGCCACGGAGAAACATGGTGTGCAAATGCTAAAGGAACTAAAAATAATCTGCCAGGGAGCAGGTATTTTAGATTAGTGTGTTACAACGGAGATGTGAGTGTGGAGCCGTGCGCAGATTTTCGGCAGGAGATTTGTATTGAGTCAGATATTGAAGGATTTAAAACAGCCGGGTGCAGGGTGAGCATGTGGCAGGATTGCGCTTCTCAGGACAATGAAAAAGATTGCGAGAACACAGACAGAAGAGACTGCGAATGGGCGGGAGGAAGATGTGTTCCATTATATTCTCCGGGATTTAATTTCTGGGAGACAGAAGGAGATGCTGAATCATTATGTTCAATGGCAACAACCCAGTGTATTGTAAAATATGAAAAAAAATTAGGAGGAGACAAAGAGTGTGTTGAGAATTGCGAGTGTTTGGCAGCAGGATGGGAAGAGGATATGAATAATATATGTAATTCAATTGGAGATTGCGGGGACAAGAAAAATTATCTTGGGTTTGAGGGGTATTAAATAAAATGGAAAAAGAAAATATATTAAAGTGGCTGGAACAAGCAGAAAAAGATTTAGATACTGCAGAATATAATCTTAAAGGCGGGAAGCTTGATGCAGGAGTTTTCTTTTTACAACAATCAGCAGAGAAAGCCCTAAAAGCATTTTATATTAAAAAATTTAAAAGTTTGTTTAAGACACATGATTTGGTATTATTGTCTAAAAAGATTAAAGCACCAAAAAAAATTATTGAACATTGCAATGAATTAAATCCAGCTTATCAATATACAAGATACCCCGATATGCCATCTATGGAAAATTTAGATGAAATTGTTGGAGATTTAGTTTTTTATACTAAGGAGATATTAAAATGGGTGAAAAAAAATATTTAATGCAAGGACTGAAGAAATTTTTGCAAAGTCTTAGCAAAGATATTAATGTTGAGAAAATTATTTTATTTGGAAGCAGAGCAAGAAAAGATTTTGATGAACAAAGTGATGTGGATTTAATAATAGTGTCAGAAGATTTCGGAAGAATGAATTTTTTTGAGAGAGTAAAGAAAATGTATGTTTATTGGGAAATAGATTATCCAGTGGATTTTATATGCTACACCCCAGAAGAATTTAATAAACTTAAAAATCAGATAACAATTGTCAGGGAAGCAATTAAAGAGGGGATTGAAATATGAATAATATATATAATTCAATTGGAGATTGCGGGAGCAAGAAAAACTATCTTGGATTTGAGGGGTATTAAAATAAAGATGATAAATAAAAATGTGCTGGAGCAAAGAGGAATTAAAATATGAAAACAAAAAGTAAGATACTGAAAGAGATTGAAAAAGAAATGTTAAAAGAAAAAGGAGTTAAAAAGCTTGGTTTGTTTGGGAGTTATGCAAAAGGAAAGCAAAAAAAAGGGAGTGATGTTGATATCCTTATTAAGGTGGAAGAAGATTTAAGCATTACAGATTTAGTAGAGATTCAAATTGTTCTTGAAAAAAAATTAAAGAAAAAGGTAGATTTAATTGAATACTCTTACTTGCATCCATTAATTAAAAAGCAGGCATTAAAGGAGGAAATAAGAATAATATGAATCCAGACAAGTTGTATATTGAGAATATATTAAAATCTGTTTTGTTGATTGAGGAATATCTAAAGGGGGTTAGTTTTGATAAATTTAAGAAGAATTCAATGTTAATTGATGCTGTGAGTAAAAGATTTGAAGAAATTGGAGAGAACTCTCTTAAAGTTTCTCTTAAGTTGAAATTAAAACATAAAGAAGTTAGATGGATTAATTTAAGCAAGAACAGGAATTTCCTTGTTTATGGTCTTGTCAATGTCAGGCGGATTTATCAAGAAGCTGCAAAAGAAATTCCAAAACTTAAAATAGCAATTAAAAAAATTAAAAAAGAAATAAAATGATTAAACTAAAAAATAAAAAAGGTGGAATAGCAATAATCCAGATTTTGATTTTAGTAATTGGGATTGTGGGGATTGGTTATGCTATTGGTAGTGAGGTTGGGTTTGTTAGTGGACTAACTGCTTTTCAAAAAGCATTTGCAGATGCCAGAGCAAGTGGAGCAAAAACTTTTGAATTTGGAGACAAGACATATACAACTGAACTAGCATCCACAACAAATTTGCCAAAAACTCCCCCGGTAGCAAACACTCCAACTGATTTTGGATTTGCTGGTTCAGGTTATGAAAAACTTTTTGGAAGCCAACCTCTTCCAGCAGGAGAAATGTATGCTGAAGGAACATTTGCTGGAGAAATGTCTGGAGGGTTAGGGTATTCTATGACAGGAATTGCCCAAGGAGCAATATGGGCTTTGTCTGCTTATTATATGGTTCAGATGATTGGGGGAATTTTTGGATTAGAAGAAGCAGAATTAGACGCAGCCTCAGTATCTATTGCTGGAGGAATTTTTGCTGGCAAAGGTGCCATAAGTATTTTTGGGAAAGGCGGATGGGCAGGAACAAAGATGGGCACAGGGTTATGGGGATCTACTGGAATTGGCATAGCAGTCGCAGTAATAATTTTCTACAAAACATACAAATCAGAATCTCAGGAAACAATTACATTTACTTGTGAATCATGGGATGCACCTGTTGGAGGAAATCATTGTGAAAAGTGCAATCAGCAAGGAAGTCTGCCGTGTTCTGAGTATCAGTGTCGTAGTTTAGGGCAGGCGTGCGAGTTGCTTAATCCCGGAACTGACGAAGAGAAATGTGTTTGGGTTAATAAAAACGATGTGACATTTCCGACAATAACACCATGGGAAAATGCTTTACTTGATGATTATGATTATAGACCAGATAATGCTATCTCGCCTCCAGACAGAGGAGTAATTGTGTGGAACAAAGAATCAACAACTGGTTGTGCCAAGGCATTTACCCCGTTATCCTTTGGAATCACAACAGACGAGCCTGCAAAATGCAAACTTGATTATTTAAGAAAAGAAACATTTGATGAAATGCAGTTTTATTTTGGAGGGAGTTCTTTACTTAAATACAATCACACACAAGTCATGAGCCTGCCGGGACCAAGCAATCTGGCAGTAGAAAACATCACTCTGGAAAATGACGGAGAGTTTG
The DNA here is from genome assembly GCA_030611805.1 of Nanobdellota archaeon. GTDB lineage: Archaea > Nanobdellota > Nanobdellia > Pacearchaeales > GW2011-AR1 > JAUWPB01. Next base: position 13,334 of record JAUWPB010000001.1, read on the forward strand.
AACTTTATGTTAGGTGTCAGGATGCCAACGGAAACCACAACACTGCAAACTTTGTTTTCAAGTACTGCGTGGAAAAAGGACCTGACACAACACCGCCGTTAATCGTGACAACTAACTTATTAAACGGAATGCCGATTGCCTACAACCAAACTTCAATAGACCTGGAAGTTTACATAAACGAGCCAGCAGATTGTAAATGGAGTCATCTTGACCAGAGTTATGACGACATGGAAGAAGACATGACTTGCTCTTCAAGTATTTTAGAAATGAATGCCCAGATGCTTTACAAATGTTCAACAACTTTAACAGGATTAAAAAACAGAGAAGATAATAAATTTTATTTCAGATGTAAAGACAAGCCATTAGAATCAGAAGACAAAAATGTAAATGCAGAATCTTATGAATTTGTTTTAATCGGGACCCAGCCATTGATAATTGATTCTGTGGAACCAAATGAAACAGTCAGGGATTCAACAGAAATTGTCAAAGTAACTTTAGAAGCCGAGACATCTGCAGGACACAACGAGGGCGAGGCAGTTTGTTATTACAGCGACACTGGAGACGAAGATAGTTATGTCATGTTCTTTGAAACAAATTCATATGTGCACTCTCAAGAACTATGGCTGACTTCAGGCGACTACGAATATTTTATCAAATGTATTGACCTTGGAGGAAATTCAGATATTGAAATAGTAAACTTCAATGTAGAATCTGACTCTTCTGCCCCAATAGTTGTGCGAGCATATCATGAAGAAACATATCTTAAACTAATAACAAACGAAAAAGCAGAGTGTGTTTATGACAGTGTTGATTGTAGTTACTTATTTGAGGATGGGACAAAAATGACAACAGTTGATGACGCAGACCATTTCACAGACTGGAATACAAAGATAAATTTTTATATAAAATGTCAGGACGAATACGGCAACCAGCCATTACCTGATGAGTGTAGCATTATTGTGAAGCCTTTTAAGGTTTACGAAGAATAAAATTATTTCTAAAACCAAAAAATTTAAAAGTAAGAAAGTCTTACATTTAATACAATGGAAACAACTAAACTTAGCACAAAAGGACAAATAGTAATTCCTGAAAGCATAAGAAAGGGAATTGCGATTGGAACAGCTTTTACTATAATCCAGAAGGAAGATTTAATTGTCCTTAAAAAAATTGAAGGTCTTACTGAATTGGAAAAAAAAGAACTTGAAGAACTTAACAAAATATGGAAAGAGATTGATCGCGGAGAATGTGAGAGTTATACAACAGAGGAATTTTTCTCAAAATTAAAAGAATGGTGAAAATAGTTCCCAGTAAAAAATTTCTAAAAGATATTAAAAATATTGACCAGCTCAAAAGAGAAAAGATTGAGAAGCAAATTAAAAAAATTCTGGAAAATCCTTTTGTCGGGAAGCCATTAAAATACACAAGAGGTGAAAGAGCCCTTTATATTAAACCATTTAGACTTGTTTACGCTATCAGAGGAGACGAACTTATTTTATTGAAGTTTGAACATCGAAAAAAAGTTTACAAATAGTCAATCAAGCTGAATGAGATTTAAGAAGAAGAGTGAATTAAATAATTATTTATTTAAATAAGTGATACACTTCTCTAAAAGAACATCAAAATCTTTTTCTTTTTTCCATTCTTGTTCTATGAAACTTCTTAATTCCTGATGAGAGTCATAACCTCTATCTTTCACAAACCACAAATCTTTGAACTCTAAATTCAACAAAACAGTTAATGCTTCTTTTAAGTCGGCTGTTTTTTCTTCTCCTATTTTTTCTTCTATGCTCTCCCAATAAGTATTATGGAATTGAATATGCATTATTTCATGCCCACAAGTTGTCAATGCATTTAAAAATGAATAAAAAAGTGAAACCATAAAGAATTTTTTATCAGGATTATAAGGGCATCTTCCAATAGTAGTGATATAAGCAACAAAATTTTTTGAACAAATTGGTCTTTTCATAATTTTTTCTAATCTCTTAAAAAATTCGTCATTAATTTTATCCCATGCTTTTTGCAATGATTCTACAAATATTTTAATTAATTCAGAGTTGTGCAATTTTTTATAGTGCTCTTCTAATTCATCTTTACATTCTTCGAAACTTTTATCTTGAGCAATTATTAAAACATCTTCATTTAAATTTTTTTTAAAATCATGCCAATCAGAATTAAAATTACAAGTTCTCCAAATATTTCTTAAATCTTTTTCTTTATTAAATTTGAATATTACTTTTGGCATTTTAATCTTTTTGTGTTTAATCCTTTTATTTCTTTTTCTGGATTATACTTAAACCAGAAAATAGGGCAACCTCCAGCACATTTATTCCCCCAACATCCATCATCTCTGCATTTAGTTGAAGGATATCTTCTTAGTAACTTTCTAAATTTTTGATTTGTTCCTTCAGAAGAATTATATTCCTCAAGAAATTCCTGTGCAGACATAATTCTTTTTTCTTTGAATACATTAAAAATTGACAATCCTGCAAAGTGTACGCATGGAAGAACATTTCCATTTGGCTCTAAAACAAATCTAAAACCGGCAAGAATATGGCACCCTTTTGAGACGGTTTTATTTTTTTCCATTTTTGAGTAAATATTTTTATCAAACGAACAAATAGTCGTCGAAGTGATAAGTTTCATTCTATCTTTGTATTTAGCTTTATTATATACCTTCTCAAACATTTTTGCTCCTTGATTTAGCGTTAAAGAAAAATCAGAATTTTCTATGTCCGAAAGACAAGGTCCACAAATACTAAAAGCACTTTGTTTTAAGTCATATTGTTCAACTAAAGAAACTATGTTCTCGAGGTCATAATCATTTTCTCTGCTCATAACAGTTTCAGTAGAAGGTTGAATTCCAACTTTGATTACATTTTCAAGTCCTTTTAATGATTGTCTAAAACTCCCTTTCACTCCAGTAGTTTGATCATGCAACTTTTCATTACTTCCTTCCAAAGATACAGTTGCAGAATAAAGTCCACAATCTTTTAATTCATTACAAAAATCATAGTCTGCTAATTTTCTTCCATTACTAACCATTCCAACACGAATGTTTTTTTTATTTGCTTCTGAAATCAATCGAGGTAAATTTTGGTATAATGTCGGCTCTCCTCCTATTAACACAATTTTTTTTACATTTAAATCAGAAAGAAAATTTAAGAATAAACTTTCACTTTCACTACTCAAATCACTATTTTTAGAAGTTTCATTTTGAGCATAACACCAACTACATTTATTATTACATCTATATGTAAGAGGCAACCAAACAGTGGGTATTTTATTTATTTCCATAAACATGATTAAATCGGACAATCATCACAATCACAGTCTCCACAATCAATGCAATCACAATCTGAATAGGCACTATTTCCATTTTCATATCCACTGTTTCTTTGAATGGATGCGACATATTGCTCTACAGATATTGGACCACCTTTTAAGTTAATTTCACTTACTTTGGCTAAAAGTGTTTCTACCATAAAAATTTAAACACTCAATACTATTTAAACTTTCCCGTCGATAATTCACTACTTACTTGAACTAAAAATTAGAGTTGATAAAACCTTTTGAAGTTTGAACATCGAAAAAAAGTTTACAAATAATCTGCCAAGAATAAAACTTTATAAGTTATAGTTTTCTATTTTATATATGAAAGCAAAGAGTGAATTAAAAATTCCCACTCATCCAAATCTTCGCAGAAATTTGAACGAAAGGGGGCAGATGCAATTATCTTTTGGAATGATTTTTTCAATTTTTTTAATGATTATTTTTATTGCTTTTGCTTTTTTTGCCATTAATAAATTCCTTGGGATGCAAAGAATCGCGCAGGTTGGACAATTTGTAGATGGTTTTCAAGCAGATGTCGACAAAATGTGGAAAGGTTCTCAGGGTTCGCGGGAAGTGGAATATATTTTGCCAAAAAAAATAAACGAAATTTGTTTTAGAGAAGATGAATATGGGAATTTATTTTTTTATCCTCTGGGTTCTTCAGAAGGATTTAATTCAATAGAAATCAAACACATTGACATTGAAAAAATAACTGAAAATGACAACCCTTTTTGTATTAAAAATATTGACGGAAAAGTGAAAATGATTGTGAAAAAAAGTTTTGGAGAGGAACTTGTCACAATTACTGATTAAAGAATGAAAAACAAAAAAGAGGTTGTTGGGAGCAAATAAATTTATAAATGGACAATTGTTCATTATCTTGGACAGATTAACAAAAAAATGGACAAAGTTTTAGAATTTTTTATTAAAGAGCCAGAAAAAGAATTTCATGTCAGAAGGATTTCTAAGATTTTGAAAAAATCTCCTACAACAATCTCAAAATATCTTAGGAATTTTGAAAAACAAGGGATATTAAAATCAAAGAGAAAATTAAATCATCTATTATTCAAAGCAAATCTTGAAAACGAGAAATTCAAAATATTAAAATTGAATTACAATTTAAAAAGTCTTTATGAATCAAAATTAATCAATTATCTTGTTGAAGAGTTTAATTATCCTGAAGCAATCATTTTATTCGGGAGTTTTTCTAAAGCAGAAAATACTCTAAAAAGTGATATTGATATTTTAGTAATAAGTCCGTTAAAAAAAGATGTTGAATTAAATAAATTTGAAAAAAAGCTGAACAGTGAAGTGCAATTATTTGTTTATTCAAAAAAAACTCTGAAAAAAATAAATAAAGAACTTCTGAATAAATTTGTCAATGGTATTGTGATTTATGGATTCTGGGAGGTATTTTAATGAGATTTAAAGATTTTATAAAAAATGGTGTTGTCAGAACAGCCTCAAAAGATGAAATTCTGGCGAAGTCCTTATTGAAAACTACAAAAAAAGACCTTGAATTTTTAAACAGTTTAAAATTAAATGACAAATCTTCAAGAAAATTAATGTCAAATTATTATGATATATTGAGGAGCATACTTGAAGCAATATCTTCTTTAAAAGGATATAAAATTTATTCACATAAAGCATTTACATATTTTTTAAAAGAAATTAAAGAAGATTTGATTTCCATTAAATTTGAGAGATTTAGAAAAATTAGAAATAAAATAAATTATTATGGAAAAGATGTTTCAATAAAAGAAACTCATGAAAACATTAAAGAAATAAAATCTATAATTAAATATTTAGTTAAAAAATATTTATAAAATGAAAAACAAAAAAGCATATTTACAAATCCCATTTGCATGGCTTTTTGCAATTATTGTGGGGGCTTTTATATTATTTCTTGCAATTTATGGAGTTACAAAATTAATTAATGTTAGCCAGTATGAGTTAGATACTAAAACTGCGAAAAATTTAGGGGTGTTATTACACCCTCTTGAAACAGGTTTTGAAACAGGGAAAACCACTTCTTTGACTTTGCCAACAGAAACAAGAATTTACAACAAATGCAACCTTTATGGGAATTTTGGAAATCAAATAATTCAGATATCACAAAAAAGTTTCAACAAATGGCCTGAACCAGCAGGGAAGGTCAGCTTTCAGAATAAATATATTTTTTCAGAAGAATATGTTGAAGGAAAAAAATTCTATATTTTCTCCAAACCATTTAATTTCCCGTTTAAAGTTTCTGACTTGATTTATATAACTTCTTCATTAGATAAATATTGTTTTTTAGATGCCCCTGAAGATATTGAAGATGAAGTCTTGTATTTAAGGCAGGAGAATTTTTTTGTGGAAGATTGTCCGGAGGATAGCATAAATGTTTGTTTTAGGATTGGACCTAATTGTGATGTTAATGTTAATTATAATATTGGGGAAGTTGAAAAAAATAATGAAAAAGTATATTTTGAGGGTGATGCTTTAATGTATGCGGCGGTTTTTTCAGACAAGGAAGTTTATGAGTGTCAATTAAAAAGATTAATGCAAAGAGTTGGCAACCTTGCATCAGTATACAAAGATAAAGCGGTTTTTATTTCGCAAACAGTTGGATGTCATTCTAATTTGAATTTATTAGGGCTAAGAGATTTAGCAAATGATTTAGAGAGTTCTAATAATCTTGTTTCAATAAGTTATATTGTTGAAGATATTAAAAACAAAAATGAGGCAAATAGTGAGTGTAGATTATGGTAAATAATAAAGGGCAGTTGAAAATCCAGCAAATGGCATTTATGTTAATGGCAGTTACATTGTTTTTTGTATTGGTGGGGATGTTTGTATTAGTTGTTAAATTCTCCGGGATGCAAGAGTCGGCAACAGCACTTGAAGAAAAGAACGCCATATTATTGGCGACAAGGTTGGCAAACTCTCCTGAGTTCTCCTGTGGTTTTTCATTTGATGAGACAAAACTTGTTTGTATTGATGTGGATAAAGTTATGATGCTAAAAGAAAACATGGTTAAGTATGTGAATTTTTGGGGGGTTTCAAATATAGAAATAAGAAAGATTTATCCAAAAGGAGATGTGATGTGCAATCTTCAAAATTATCCTAATTGTAATGTAATAAGGATTCGAGATAAAGAAATCAGCGGCACAGGTCAGGCAAAAAATTTTGTTTCGTTATGCAGAAAGGAGTCTTTTAATGGAGAAATTTATAATAAATGTGAATTAGGAGTAATTATAATTGAAGAAAAAGGTATGTAAAAATAAAATGAAAATAAGAAAAATAAAAGATACAGAATTTGAAGATTTTTATAGTTTGAAAATTGAGGGAGTAAAATATTTTAGAAAAATCTCTGGAGAAAAAATTCCAATTACAAAAGCTAAATTAAAAAAAGAATTTTCAAAGAGAATTAATGACAAAGAAGTGTTTTTATATTTTTTAGAAAATGATGAAAAAATCGTAGGGTATCTGGACTTTAATATTTGGAAAAAGCTACCTACTCCAACTTCATATATAAATGATTTAATTATAAAAAAAGAATTTAGAAGTGTAGGGTATGGTAAAAAATTTACTAAATGGTTTATTACTTTCTCTAAAAAGAAGGGTGTAAAAAAAATTGGTTTAGGAACAAGAGTCGAAAATAAAAGAGCTTTAAATTTATATAAAAAATTAGGATTTAAAATAATAGGATATAACCTTGGGATGAAAGTAAAATGAAAAAACAAAAAAAAGCACAGGAAGAGATGATAGGATTTGTATTAATTATAGTTCTGGTTGCAGTGATTTTGTTAATTTTTCTGGGGTTTTCTTTGAGGAGTCCGCAAAAAGAAGTTGTGGAGAGTTATGAAGTTGAAGGTTTTATCCAAGTATTTTTGCAATACACTACTGATTGCAGAGATAATTTGGAATATCTTTCAATTAGAAAATTAATATTTGATTGTAATGATGGAGGAACTTGTCTGGATGAAAGAGATGCCTGTGAAGTTTTGGATTCTACTTTAACAAGGATTGTGGAAGAGAGTTGGAAGGTTGAGGGAGACAGACCAGTTAAAGGATATGGGTTAAATATAACTTCAAATGGGAAAGAGATGTTATTAATTAAAGAAGGAAATGTAACCAAAAATTATAAATGGGCTATGCAAGATTTTAGCAGAAGTGGGAGTTTGATTGAAATCTCATTTATGGCTTATTTTTAAATCTTAAAATGAATTGTGATTGTATCTATAACTATTTCTGGTCTGTGCCTTATTCTCTTTTTTGTTTTTTCCTCAATTAATTCAATAAACCCAAATCTTTCTAATAACTTAATATCATCATTTACGGATTTAAATCCCCTGTCTAATTTTTTGGCTAAGTCATAAATTGATTTGGGTTCTTGATTTTTTATGACATGTAATATTCTTGCTTTTTCATTGCTCAAAAGCTGTCTTAATGCAGAAACTCCTTCAAAATCATAATCTTTTTTAGTGGTTTTAGATTTTTTGAATATAGAAAATGCTCCTTTAGATTCTTTTATAGTTATTTCTCTTGTTTTTGTTTTAGGCATTTTAAGTTTTTGGTTATATCTATTATTTCTCAATAGATATCTGGAATATATATTTTATAGCTATATATTATAAAATAATATATATTACTTTTAATTACCTTATGTTAATAAATGTTTTGTTTAAGAGGAAAGTCAAATAATGTATTAATGAGTTAGTGACATCGTAACCTTTATAAATAAAACCTTTAAAAAGCTTAATTTTTAGGGGAGCTCATAAAACCTGGCTATAAGCTTTTTAAAGAAAAACAAATTATGAGTATTACACTTTGGGTGTTTTAATAGGGGATCATATTCACTCGACAAAATAGTTAACCCTATACTATTAAGTTGAGAGAACGTTGTCATAGACAACATATTTAATACAGTTGAGAAGAACAAAAGTTCTTGCAACCGTATGATATACAGTTGAAAGGAGGTTAAAAAAATAAGAAATGAAATTTAATTTTAAGAAAATAACTGCAATTGGAGCGAGTGCTTTGTTAACTGGTATGAGTATTGCTGCACCAATCGCTGCTGCAAATTATCCAGCACCTTTTGTTGTTGGAGGAACTGCAAATGTAGCAATTGTTTACGGAACTGGAACAGGAGTTTCTAGTTTGGATTTAATCCAGGCAGGAAACATCCAATCAAACTTGCAATCAAGTATGGGCGGAACCACAGGCACAACTACTGCTACTGCTACTGGCGGAGATAGTATATTACTTGCAAAATCAAGCGATAACTTAAATCTTGGGGATGCCTGGACTGTTTTTACAGGAACTATTGATGATTCTGATTTATCAACACTTCTTGCAGACGGAACATTTATAGCAGATGATAATGATGAATTTAAATATGAGCAATCAATAACTCTTGGGAGTCCAACTTTAACTCATTTTAGAGATTCTGATTATGAAGATTTAGCAGGATTTGATACTAAGACCCCTGTTTTAGGATTTAAGCTTGGTTCAAATACATTTGTTATGAACTATACACTTGATTTTATGCAAGATGCTGAATCAGATATTTCAGGAGGAGACCTTGAAGATATTGAAGGTGCTGACCTTGTTTTAATGGGCAAAACATATTATGTATCTGACTTTGATAATGGAACAAGTAATACTTACTTAGGTAAGTTAACTTTGCTTGATTCTGCAAATACAGGAATTGTTAGTGAAGGAGAAACAATAACAATGAATGTGGGAGATAGTTCATATGAAGTAAGTCTTGCTTTTATTAGTAGTTCAGAAGTAAAAGTAGTTGTTAATGGAGAGACTACAAACTCTTTAGAAGAAGGTCAATCATACAAATTATCTGACGGAACATATGTTGGAATTAAGGATATAACAAAATTAGAAGTTAGTGGAGAAATTGGGAGCTTAGAACTTAGTTTAGGTTCTGGAAAATTAGAAATTCAGGGCGACGGGTCTGATATTAAACTAAATGATGATACTATCCAAGGTGTAAAAGGTTATACAAAACGTACTGTTGGAACATCTGGTTCTGAAAAAATTGACAGTATAGTGATTGAATGGAAAACAGATGAAGAAGTATTTTTAACGCCAGACCAAGAACTTTTAATGCCAGGATTTGGAGCAATTAAGTTTACTATGAATGAAATAATAAGACCAACAGAAGAAAAAGTTACAATTGATAATGATGGTGATACAAGTATTGAATTAACTGTTCCTATTGAAGATGGGGATGCTAGTTTTAATATATTGTTTAGTACTGCTGCAGCTGGTAATTTTACAGGAATTGGAAAAGCAACCGATGAAAGATTAGCAACTTCTAATTCAAGTCTTCTTACTTTCATGGAGAAAGATGGTGGAACTGATTATGACAAATGGTTTGTAGCAACATATGCCACTACATTTGAAGCAGAATCTTATTTGTTAAAAGCTACTGTTCAATATAATAGTGGAACTCTTAGAAATGAGACAGATATTGTAAATGTAGTAACTGGATTAACTGTTTGTGATGATTATTATGCAGGAAAATCTTGTAAAATCGGTGATGTTTCATTTACTGTTGGAACAGTCCAATATACATCTGGAAACGATGAGATTGTTAATTTTACTGCTGGTACAAGTGTAAATTTTAATACAATTTACACTAAAGGTGGATTAAAAATTTACCTTCCACATTTAGTAGCAAATACATCAACAGCAAATGGAGGTATTAATTTCTCACTTGCAACTGCTGGAACTGATGGATACAATGATGATGTTTGGTATTTATTCATGGATGGAGAAGACAAAGAAGATACAATTGCTGGTGGTACTGAATTTAATTTGACTATTAATAATGATGGTACAACTACCAACTCATTAGAAGTAAGCCAAATTAATCATGCTGGAACAGGTAGTTCTGCAGGTTTAGAAATGGGAACTGGAACTGGTAACTATGAAGTATATATTACTGGAAGTAATAATGAAACTGCTCCAAGAGCAGTGCATTACACCAAAGGTGACCCAGACTATGCTGAAGTATATTATCCAACTGGAGACTCAGAAACTTACGCTGAAGTATTTATTGCAGAATCTGGTGTTGTATTAAGTCAAACTGCTACTGGTGTTACTGGTGCAGCTCAACTTGGAGATGTATTGGTTAAAGATAGTGAAGTTAGTTCAGTTAGCACAAAGAACTTGATTGTTGTTGGCGGAAGTTGTATTAATTCAGCTGCTGCTACTGCATTAGGAGTTTCGCAAGGAACTTGTGGTGCTGCGTTCACAGAAGCTACTGGTGTTGGATCAGGACAATTCCTGATTAAGGGTGTAAGCGATGCTTTCACTACTGGAAAAATCGCATTAGTTGTTGCTGGTTATGAAGCTGCAGACACTGTAAATGCTGCAACATATCTAAGAAACCAAGTTGTTGACACAAGTAAAGAGTACAAAGGTACTTCTTCAACAAGTGCGACAATGGTTACAACAGAAGCATAAATCCAAATTTTTATTTTATTTTTTTCTTTTTCTTTTTTTTAAGAACATGGCGAAAGCTGTGTAAAATAGTATTTAGTTAGTAGTTGATGTATGGAAGACACAAACTTTTTATATTATAAAAGAATTTAATATTCAAGAAAAACTTCAATTAAAATTAACAAAAGTTATGTTTTTTTTATAAAAATAGTTAATTTTATAAATTATTTTTCATGAAGAATTATCAGGCAAGTAATTTTTCTTTTTTTTTTAAAAGAACCTAGTGAAAACTTTATTCTTCATATGCTGGATTAAGATAACTCCCTTTTCCATCACTTTTGAATTTTTCTGAGAGTAAATGGTCGCATTTTATTTTTGTATTGCAATAACATTTAAACCCAAGATCTCTTGCTTTTGTAATAAAATAAATATCATCACTTGTATTAGCATTTATTCTGGACATGTCTAATAACCCGTATTTTACTTTTTCAAAAACCTTTCTGCTAATCAGCATACAACCTGCAGAAGGATAAATGACTTCAAATAATTCATTGCTTTCTGCTTCTTGTGATGTCAAGTGTCTTCTTAAATCTAAATTAGACTTAACTGAAGAAGGAAGATTTATCTTTTTACTTATTTCTTCAAATTCTTCCTCTGTTATAAATCTCCATGCAACTGGCAGATTTTTTAATTTGCCAGACGACATAAAATAATTAAAATATAAACCGCTTACAATATTTTTATCACAATTTAATAATTCTTCTATGATATTTCTTGGGGGAATCACATCACAATCCATCATAAGCAAGTAATCATAATTATTTTCTAAAGCATATTCAATTATTTTATTTCTACTGCTTATTAATCTCCTCATTTTATTTTTCTCAGAAACCTCATCTTTTAGGACCTGAATTCCTTTATCTTTTAGTTCATTAAAGTAATCATCTCCCTCAGAATTATCTATCATCAAAAGATCATAATTAGAATAAGTCAAGTTATTTATTCTATCAAAAAATTTGTCCTGACAATATTTCATTCCTTTGTATGTTGGTGACGCTACTAACACTTTAGGGTTCATAAAAAGGTAAAAATTAAATGGTATAAAAAACCTTTTATAGTATAAAAAAAGTTATAATCTATAAGGAAAAACTCAAATGAGAAAGATAATTTCAAAACAAAAACAAGGAAAAAGAAAGCAAATGATTGTTGGAATAGTTTTAATATTTGTCATGTTTGGGAGTATTTTTGGAGTTATAGTTGGGTCGTTTGGAAAAAAAGATGGTGAACAAAAAGTAAATTATAATGGGTTTGATTTTGTAAAGCAAAGTGATTTTTGGTTTACCGGCAAAGGAAATTTAAATTTTGTTTTTAAATATAATCCGACCGAGGTTGAGAGAATTGATTCTGAGTTAAAGTATATGGAAGATTATTATGGAAAACCGCTTTATATTTTTTCAGAATACAGGGAAGCAGAAATAGAGATTTACAGGAATCTTGACCAGATTGCGCAGAGGATACAACCTGCTTGTTTTGAGCAAGAAGATGATGCAGAAAAATGCGAAGAAAACTGGCCTGTTAAAACCTGCGAAGATAATTTTATTATAATTAAAGAAAGCAACATTACTAAAATAATTCAAAATAAAAGTTGTGTATTTATACAAGGTGGGCAAGGAAATTTGACAAAAATCACTGATGCGTTTTTATTTAAGATGTTAGGTATAGCACAATAAATCTTAAAAAGGTAAAAATAAGAAATTAAATATGGAAAAAGACAAAGAATTAACATCTAAAAAAGACGTTTGTGAAGACGTCTCCTCAGCAACTAAGAAAGAGATTGAAGAGCAAAATAAAATGTTAAGAAATATTTTTATTGGAATTGGAATATTTATATTTGTTATTCTATTGGTTGCTTTTTTTATTAATTCTGTAAGACATTTTGAATATAAAGACGTAAAATTTAAGATTGTTGAAGAGGGAGAGATTATTTTTTATAATACTGCTTTTCCAATGTTTCATTCAATGACTGGTGAACATATTGCAGATTATAATTTTTACATTAGGAATGACCCGCGAAAATTAGAGAAAGTTCCTTTTAATGGGGAACTTGTTTTATTAGATAATTTAGTAGTTAATATGACAGGGGATTTTCATTGTGATGGGAACGGCATTATTGCTATTGCAAATTTAGTAAAGCTTTATGAAATTATTGGAACAAATGTTATGAAAGATGAAAACGCAACTTGTGATTCTCAAGGAAGATATATGTTTATCCAGATACAAGAAGGGGATGAAACAAGCATAGAACAATTTGGACCAGCATGCTATAACATAAATGTTAATAATTGTGAAATTTTGGAAGCCACAGAAAGATTTATGACTGAAACTTTTGTCAATATTAATAATTAATCTTTGACTTCCTTCTTTTTTTTACTAATAAATAAATAAGTATTGCTATTAATGAAAATAATAAAAGAACCGCGGTTATAAGATTCATATTCCCGTTTATCCATTCAAAATTATTTCCAAAAAAGTATCCTATACAGATTAAAATAATTGCCCACAATCCTGCGCCTAAACCAGTAAACAGGCAGAATTTAAAGAGATTCATCCTTGAGAATCCCGCCGGAACAGAAATAAACTGCCTGACTCCGATGATAAGCCTTCCAATAAAAGTTGTTATCTCTCCGTGTTTTTTGAAATAATCGTCAGATTTCTTAAGTTTTTTCTTGTTTATAAAAAGAACTTTTCCATATTTTGAAATTAATAAATCAATAGTTGTTCTTCCTAAAAATAATGCTAAAAAATAATTAATTAAAGCCCCAAGCAAGCTTCCAAACAACCCTGCAAGAAAAACTAATATAAATGTCATCTCTCCTTTTGCAACCAAGACCCCTGCAGGAATTAGAATAACCTCGCTGGGAAAAGGAAAAAAAGAACTTTCAATAGTCATGCCAATAAAAATTCCTATGTAACCTAATTCTTTTATAATTAACAATAAATCCCCTATAAGCTGGTAAAATAATTCTCCTAACATTTTAAATTGGATTTTTTATAAAGAAATTTTATATCTGTGTAAAAAGGAATTTGTTTTATTTTAAATAATTTTACTTCTGCAAACCATATTCCAACTACAAGAACAATACTTCCCACATACCAGAAAATTTCATGAGCTAAAGCAAACCATGAAATTCCATAAAAAAAGATCATTGTTAAAATAATTATTCTCAAAATATTTACAATTAAAAAAGAACCAAAAGCAAAAAGAATCATTTTAATTCTCTTTTTAATATTGATGTCCGGGACAGAGAGATTTAAAATCAGCAGTAAATAATAAGCAGAACCTGCAACACATGCATTAATCATCTGGATTAAAAAATGATTTTTTAAAATAACCAGATCTCCTATAACTAAAGTCTGAAAAAATATTTTAAGTAAAAAAGCAGTTAAATAAATAGTTATTGGAGAAAAAATAAAATAAAAAATCCAGAGCCCTGAAAACGAAACTAATATTAAAATCAGGTACCTTATTGCGAGATGGAATAATTCTTTATGTGATTTTTTCATAATTAAAGCAGCAGAAATGTATTTAAATAATTTAATGTTTGTTAATTTATGAAAAAACAAAAACTAATTGTTATAAGCATGTTATTTGTGATTTCAATCTTCATAAGTTTATATTTTGATTCTCAGATTGTTAAAGGAGTTTCTTTGCTGAGAAATAATTTTCTTAATGAATGTTTTATGGGAATAACTTTTGTGAGTTCAGGAATAATAATTTTCTTTTTTTTGACAAGTTTATTTTTATGGCAAGGGCACAAAAGAAAATGGATATTGCCTTTATGGTTTACTCTTGGTCTGTCAGTAATTGTTAGTTTTTTATTAAAATTTTCTGTGCAAAGACCAAGACCTTTCCAGTTAGGAATTGTTTTTATCATGCCTGTGCTGGAAAAGAGCAGTCATTTAATCTGGAATTTTTCTTTTCCTTCATTTCAGGCAATGCTGGCTTTTTGTGCTGTTCCTATTTTATCAAAAGAATTTCCTAAATTCAAATATGTCTGGATTGTTTTTGCTTCATTCATGGCATTCTCGAGGGTTTATTTTGGACTGCATTTTCTAAGTGATGTGATTGCCGGAGGTTTGATAGGGTATTTGTTAGGATGGTTTGTAGTTAAAACCGAAAAAGAAAATAAATTTTGGGGAAGGATTTGGAAAAAGGTTTTTAGAAAGTGATTATTATTTCAAATTATAAACCAATGTTAATTTATCCACTGCAAAGGAAAAGGGTAATTTAATTTAAAAAGTGTTTTGTTTAGCCATTTGTTATACCAAAATCCTTCAAATTTTGTTTTAATGAATTTATTAAAAATTTAAAGATTAAAGAATAATTTTCGTCATTTGCTTTTCTTACAGCTTGTAAATATTTTTGTCTCTGTCTATTGTAAATGTTAATCCAGGGGTAATCTCTTTTTGATAATAAAAAATTCATAATTAGTCTTGATACTCTTCCATTGCCATCTAAAAAAGGATGGATTGTTACTAATTTCATTGAGACAACTGTTGCTAATTCAAACTGATGGAATTTATTTTTATTTTCTTTATACCAATAAATTAAATTCTTGACTAATTGAGGGACTTTTTCTGAGGAAGGGAATTTTATATCAACTCCAAAAACTCTTATCGATGTTTCCCGATATTTTCCTGAGAATCTTCCTAAAATATTTTTTGTAATTATATTGTGCAATTTTAATATAAGTTCTTCATTTAAATCCCCTTTATAATCTTGTAAAAACTTTAATGCTTCAAAATGATTTTTTGCTTCGTAAATCTCCCTTAGAGTTGCTCCTTCAGGAATAATCCCTTTATCAAGCACCATGGAAGTTTCCTGCAAAGACAAAGTGTTTCCTTCAATTGCATTACTATTATATGTTAGTTCTGTAAAAAATGTATTTTGAAATCTTTCATACTCTTCTTTTTTTAATTCTTTAATCTTTTTATTATAATTCTCTTTTAGATTCTCTATTTCTGCAACATCTTTGTTTTTTAAATATTCATATTTTTTATCCATTAATAGAAACTTTTCGAATTTCTTCTTTAAAATTGAAATCTTTCTCTTGCTAATCTCTCCACTTCCGATAAACTTTGATTTCTTTATCCATTTCCCCCTCTCTCTTTTATTATGAATCAGATAATGTTTTTTCCCATTTACTTCCCTAACTTCGTGATAGACCATGAGACATTGGGTGGGCACATATTTATAAATCTTTCTATTTGTGCCCATATATAAATTAGAGAAAGAAAATAAGTTTGGCGAGAGGATTTGGGGAAAAAGAACAAATACCGAAAACAATAAAAAGGAGCGAACACATCGTTGAATATGGAAAATGCATGCTTAAACCAGATAAATAATAATATAGAAATTTTGAAACAGATGGTATTTGAAATAAAAGAGAACATGGATTCAGGCATTATACTAAATTCAAATGATATTAAAGTATTGGAAGCATATGAAAAAGAAAAAAAAGAAGGAAGCCTGACATCTCATGAACATCTTAAAAAAGAATTAGGTTTATAATGTTCAGAGTAAAATATTCTAATCAAGCTAAAAAATTTCTTAAAAAAATAGATAAAGTTTTAGCTAAAAGAATTTTGGATAAAATTGAAATACTCCAGAGAAACCCTTTTATCTCAGACTCTAAAAAGATGGGAGGAAAAAAATTATTCAAGACGCGAATAGGGAAATATAGAATTTTATATGAAATTGATTATGGGCTAAATATGATGGGTATTATAAAAATAGATAAGAGAAGCCGAGTTTATAGATAATTTAAATTAAAGTTTAGTTGGAAAAAGGTTTTTAGAAAGTGATTAGTTAAAAAAAATCATGCTGAAACTTTATATGGACAAACTCCATTCTCTCTAATTTCAAATTCCTGCTGAGCCAAATTACAATAAATAGGTCCTTTTCTATGTCTACAAAAAACCTTAGAGAGCCCATTTTCATAGATAGTTACAATTATTGATTCTTCTTTATCTTTAGTTAATAAATGTTCCCCCCTTCTATCTATCCCTTTACACTTTAACTTAAATGCTCCAATTACTTTTTCTGTTAATACCATTTTATTATTTCAAATTATAAACCAACATTAATCTATCAATGCAATTTTTAAAAAGAGGTTGATTTTTCAGCCCTTCGACTTCTTCTACTTTGGCAATCAAATCCCGGATTTCTCCCTGAGCATTATTTAATCCCCCTTCAACACCATGATTTCTTGCCTGAATAAATGCTCCAGCCCCATCTTCATATAATTGAAGAGAATGATATAATGTGCAAACAGTGGTTACGAAATCTTTTTGGGGGTGAATTTTCTCACTCATCTTATTGTTTAGAAACTCTCATAGCTACAACTATTATAATTAGTATTAAAAGTATGTTCAATGCTCCGATTGCCCACAAGTACCAGTTTCCTTCAGAGATTACATTGCCTGTGATGCCTGCGAATCCATCTGATGCTATTGATTCTATTGAAACTGAAACAGGTTGTTTAATTTCTTCTCCGCCAGCTGGTGTTACTAAAATATTAAATGATTTTTCTCCTGAAGCTTCCTTGTCTACATTAAATATGATTAAAACTTCTTTTGATTCTCCTGCACCCAGGATAAATATGCTTGGTTCAATTGTCGGTGAAGATGCCCAGTCTGAATATTCTTCTGCGTTTACTTCATAAGTAACTAACGAACTTCCTGTGTTTGTGACTGTTGTTGTAATTACTAATTCTTCTCCTGCTTGTCCGCCAGATTCTAAACTTGCAGAAACCATAGTAGTTTGTTCAACTAAACAACCGCCTTCTACTTTAAGATAAACATGAAAAATTGCTTCGTCATCTTCTGAATTCTCATAGACATCATTAGATAAAAGATCCTCGTCATCATACACAGTAAACTTAACGGCATACCATGCTTCATCCATGTCTTCGGGAATATTAAAAGTAAATTCTATTTTTTCGTTATCCAAAGCACTTATATCTTCTACATCTATTATCTTATTAATTTTTAAATCACTATTATAAACCAAAATATAAAGTTCGTCTTCATCTATTTTATCATCACCAATATTCCAAGCATCAAATGAGATTGTTACTTCTGCTCCACATTGAACAATTTCCGGGAATTTAAAGTCATCCAATATAATAAAGTTTTCATCTGTTCTTATTTCTATTTCTTTTGAATCTGAAGCACATGTTTTTTCTCCGTCAGTTCCTTCTGGTGCCTCATTATCATCTATTTTACCTGTAGCTTTAATATATAATTCATAATTATTATTATCTTTGTTTAAGTCATCTGGGTCTATTTTGAAATTAATTAAAATTGTTTGCTCATCATCTTCTCCTCTTTTTTCAAGGTCAAAATCATTAGTATCAATAGACATGTCGTCTTCGTCCATTACACAAGTTCCTTCTTTTACATCAAGCAAGCATATCTGAATTTCAATATCCTCAATTTCCCAAATTCCTTCATTTTCAACTTCTATTTCAATTTCAATTTCATCAAGAGGATACCAGTATTCTTCATCGTCTCCAAATCCTTCTTTAACATTAATATCTTTTATTTCAATATCTAACTCCCCAGGGTTTTGACAATCTTCACAAAATGGATTTTCAAAACTAACTATTCCTGTAGAAGAAGTGCCATCACTTGCAGTTGCTGTAATTGTAACTTGATTTTCTCCAACTTTTAAATCATCTAAATCAGTTGTCCTTGTAACTTCAACATCTTGTGTTGCTCCTGCAGCTAAAGTGAAAGGTCCAGAAGGATTAAAAGAAACATCAAAATCTCCTGATTGAGTTAATGTAATATCTGATAAAGGAGTATTCCCCTCATTTTTTATTGTAATAGTTGTTGAATTTTCCCATTCAGGAATTGTTGAGGGAGAGACTGAGAGTTCATATGAATCTAAAATTGAGACTGAGAAAGCAAGAGTTTCATTAGTTGCAATCGCAGTATCTCCTACATTAATATTTCCTGTAATCGTCCCTGTTTGATATTTATCAAAAGAAATTGTAGCAGTAATAACTTCTGTTGTTGGTTCTTCTGGAGCTCCTAAAGCAATATAAAAATCATCAAAAGAGAAAGTTAATCCTGTGTGTGAAGAAGTAAAATTAAATAAATCCCAATATAAATCTCCTGCTATACCAACATTAGTTAAATCAAAAACAATATCAAACGAACCTGCATCGTGAGTAGTATTTTCAGGAATAGTATATTCTGTGATGGGGTCTAAATCAACAGCACTAACTGCATTTATAAGAATTACGAAAATTAAAACACCTAAACCGAACAAACTGAATATTTTGGATTTCATTTGTGTCATTTCGGAGTTGCGATGGTTTATAAGCATTTCTATTCTGAAAAAGATAGTTTAAATTAAGAATTTTTAGAATTATTCTTTGCCCTCTCTTAATCTCATTAGTTCTTTCTCGTCTTCTATAATTTTCTTTTTAGCTTGTTTAATTTTATCCTGATTTTTTATTTTCCTTATATCTTCCTGAGCTTCTTTTATCTTTTCTTCTGCGTCTTCTATAATTTCTTTATTATCTTTAATCTTTTCTTTTTTCTCAGCCCCAAAGTCATTTAATTTTTGCCCTTTGTTAAAATTTTTTTCTAAAATTTTTCGGGGTACGCCTGTGGTGTTAATCCCTTCTTTTGTGTCTAATTTTTTTCTCATTGTTTTTATAGCAAAGAACCCGATTAATAAAACAAGTATGCCTATAGTATAATAAATTGTTTTCTTTGTAAAAAACCCTTTGTCTCCAAAAATTGCAGAACCAGCAAGTTGAACATAAGTTTGTTGAGAAGTTGTGGAAACAACTTCGCTCGCCTCTTCAGATTCCATAAAAACTTCTGATTCATTTTCATCAGATGTTATGTTCCCTATTGTTTCATTTAGTGATTCTTCTGAAACATTTTCTACAGGTGTTTCAATAAACTCAAACCATGCCGGAGCTAATTCAAGGTAAACTGGTGTTCCAACAATAAAATTCTCTGTGTATTTTTTAAAAACAATTTTTTCCCCATCTTTTTTAACAAATAAAATTAAACCAAATTTAGCTTTATCAGAAGAATAAACAAAAGTGATGTCGCCATATTCATCAGAATTATTTTTAAAACTTTCCAAAACTGATGAACTGGAAGCAGCGTATAAAATAGTGAGTTGCACTTCATGGTCTGGCAGTGTTTTAACTTTGATCTCAGTATCAACTGCACTTACAATCTGCATTAATAAGAAGAATGTAACCAAACAAAAAACTAATTTTTTCACCATCTTTACTTTTTATAAATATTAAGAATTTATAAACTTTTTTGTGTTGAAAGATAATAATAAATAGGGTTGCAAAACATTTATATAATTTAAAATCCTGTTTATTTAAGAAAATGGTGATTAAATCTAAGGAAAATTCTATGGGGGCGTGGGCATTTTTAGCAGGAGTCATACTTGCAGTAATGATAGGGGCAAGTGCATCTTCTTTTCTTTCAATTGATTCTATTATGAAATACAGCACTCAGATTTATGCGATATTAGTTTTGCTTGGATTGTTTGTTGGATTTTCTATTAAAGTAGCAGGAAAAGATGCCCAAACATTCTTAATCACCGGAGCTATTTTAGTTATTGTCAGCAGATTTGGTATGGAAAGTGTTACTGGTTCATTAATCGGAATCGGAATCGGCGATGTGGTTTCATCAACATTTGCTGCATTGTTAGCATTATTTGTGCCTGCAACAATAATTGTAGCATTAAAATCAGTATTCTCAATTACTAAAATTTAATTTATCTTAACAAGATTACTTGGAGTTTGATTTTAATTTTTTTATTATATCTTCCTTGTTTTTTACTCTAATAATGTTCTTCTCATAATCTTTTGGAAATACTTTTGTTTTTTTAATTGGTTTTAATTTCTCTTCTGAAGCATATTGCCCTCTATGTCCTTTAATTGGGTTTTTTACCTCAACTTCATAAACATAACTTTCTTTTGGTTTTAAGTTTCCTAAAATTACTAATTTATTTTTAGATACTCCAAAAGCAGTTTCTCCTTTTAGTGTTTTTCCAATTGCATATAGTGAAGAATGAAGAAATGTCTTAGTTAGAAAAACTCCTTTTATGTTTTCAAATTCGTTCATTCCTTTTGCTTGTTGAGGTTTTAATAAATCAAGCTTGTGTGGTGAACCATGATATAGTTTCATAATTAAAACAAAGGTTACTCACTTAAATATTTGTCGTAATCTTTGTGTGGATATTATCACATTCTACTTTGTCTATATTAATTATTCTATTATTATTCATATCCATTCTTGGACATGCTGTGTTTACCCAAGAGTCTAATCCAAAGTTTTCAAACTCATTTACATTAATATTATTGCTAAGAAATAAATAGGATTTTTTAGTTTTTATTTTTTTCACGAAATCTAAAGCCCTTTTCAAATTTTGCTGACCGGGTTTTGTTGAAACCAGAATTCCAACTTTATTTGCATTAAGAAATTTCACATAAGATGCTTTTTGTTTTTTTTCAAAGTTTTCAATATCCATTTTAGATATTTTTGTCAGTTGATTATTCTCTAATATATAAACAGGAAATTTTGTTTGAATTGCTAAAGAGATTGCGTGGAATCTGCCAGACCCGATTAATAGTATGGCTTGCGTGTTTTTTGGAAAATTAGGTCTAGAACAACCTAACACTTGGATAAATTTGGTTATCTTCTTTTCTTTGATTAGTATATTTTTTATTTCAAAAGCAATATCCTGATATTGAATAGAGTAAGTGATTGCAATTTTTTCAGGAAGTTTTTTAGAAAGAGAAAAAATTTTAGGTTTGTTTACTTTTGATTTTATTTTTGCCGGTAGGAATAAAGTTTTCATATTAGACTGCTAAAGATTTATAAGTTATAAAACTTGTTAAAATCAAAAATGAAAATAAGTAGAAAATATTTTTTGGAGGAGAATTTTGAACATTTAATAGAAAGTAATGCTGGTTATGCTCTCTTAATTTTTCAAGGAGCTAAAGGAAAGCAAGATTTGAGAGAACTATTTCAAATTATAAAAAACCAACCGAATAATAAGAGTATTTGGATTGAAAATCCAAAAAAGGAATATCATTTTTTGAAAATAATTTCAAAAGAAATTGGAATAAAAAATCTCTCTTCCACAAATTTAACTTATAATTATGTTATGGCTAAATTAGCAGATACTAAAATAAAAACCAATTTATTTATTCCCTCACTGGAAAAAATATTCTACAACTTTGATAAACAATCCTATTCATTAAAAAAAGCCAGATTTAATGCCCGACTCCGTGCCTCATGGTACCACCATGATGGTTTATTGCACATTTGTGCCTCTGTTGAAAATGAAAATTCTGAAGAATATAAATCTACTCTGGGAAACCCTGATTTTCCTTTTTATGTAAATAATTTTTGTGTAAAGGAAATCACAGATTGATTGAAATAAAGTAAGATTAGGAGTTTTAAAGTTTTAGTTAAAAGAGATTCCGTTGACTAATCTTTCAAAAGTGCATCTATTGCAGTAATACGAGAAGCTTCATCTTCCTTGAAAACTTCAATTATCTTTGTTGCCTGAAGAAACTTATATTGATTATTTCCAGCTTCATATGCATTAAGAAGCCTTTGTCTTCCAGGAAAAGAGTAACTATGTAATGTTTCTCTAAATATATCTGCATGAGTTTCAAAATTAAAGGGAATTTCTCCTGCTCTTAATATTGCTAAATCTTTTCTATAAATTTCTGCTATGACATCCCTATTTTCCTCAACAAGATCTTCGGAATTTTTAACCATAGCTTTTCCAAAAATAGTTAATTTAAAAAGATTATTGTTATTTTATTTCCTATAATTAATTGTATACTTTAAAATCAATTAAATATAATTTTTACTATTAGAAAAATAAAATTCATTCCCATCTATCTTTTTTTTCTTGCTTTGGTTTTGTAGTTGCTTTACTAATTTTTGCAAAACTAGGTGTCACAATAACTGTGTTTTCACCAAAGCCAGCAATACTTCCTTCAAGAGCATCTGTTGTTTTTTTGATTTTTGAGATTGCTCTTTTTAATTCAATAGAATCTTTTTTCCTTAGTATTTTTATATCAATTATGGCAATAGTATAACCCTCTCTTAAAGCATGAAGAATTTCAGTGACATCTTCGTAATCTTTTAGCACAAAGAGTTTCACAAGAACCTTGTTTTCTTTTTCATCTTTTCCCAAATCAATCTCTAAATATTCATCCTCGGCAAAATCATTGCCCATTGGATTTGAAAAAACTTTTTTTATTTTATTGAAAATCATGATAAATTGAACTTGTTAAGATTTATAAAGATTTCGGGGGTTTTTTGTATATATTTTTGAGAATAGGATTTAATTATTCAAATATATAGCAGAGGATAATAAAAGATATAAAGAAGATATTTAGTTTTTGTATATTGATATTATCAGTTTAAAATTATTGCCTTTTAAAAATTCAGAAGATAGAGAAAGTGAGGGGGAATATTTCGGTGACAGTGGGATAGCTTTGGGATTTTGTGGGGGAGTGCATCCTCTTCGTGTTACAGGACTAGAAAGAGGAGCAGCCATTTATGAACTTGTGTTATTTAAAAAAATAATTCCTTTTACAATTGAAACTTATTGGGATGAAATTAAAGAGGGAAGATTTCAGAAATTGTTATGGAAAGATGAAAATGGGAAAAAATATCGTACATTGTCTACTCTAACAAGACACCTAACACTTAAAGGTTTTAAGGATTTTTATGATAACTCCACCAGTGTAGAAGATTTTATAAAAAAAGGAGAAGGTTTGTCTAAATTTTTTGGATACTACATTTATTTTTGATTACAAATAAAATTACTTCTTCATAGCTTTCATTATTTCTTCACGAAGTTTTTCTAACTGCTCTGCTAAAGAAGTTTCCTGCTTTTCAATTGTCTTTATTCTCAATGAAAGAAGTTTGTCTTTATTTGAAAGTTCTTCCTGCATTTTTGATTTGTCTGTTTTAATCATTAACTGCCCGATAATTTTGAAAACTTCATCTCCTGAACTTTCTATTTCTTTTAATGCAGACTGAGTTTCAGATAATTCCATTTGAAAAGCTTGTTTTTGAAGAAGTAAATTCTGAAGATTTTGCTCAAGAAATTGTATTTCCTGTATTTTTTGATTTTGGTCTGCCATATTAATCTGAGCTTACCTTTTTTACTTTTGTTCTTGGTTTGAAAAAAATCTTGCTTCCACAAGCAGGGCAAACAAATCTTTTTTCAAGAATTTTATTTGTTATTTTTTTTCCACATTTAAAACATTTATAAGTTGTCATTTTAAACCATTAATCCTCATATTTGTATATTGTATAATTTTAGCAACTTTTTCCTCGCATGATGAAACATAATAAGGATTGCTAAATCTTTTAATTTTTTTATTAGATGAATCTAATATTTCTCTTACTTTTTTTTGTTGATAATTTAATTGTTCATTCATTTTATTATTTATTTTACTTATTTTATAAATTTATTCATCTAAATAATATGTATCTGATGCAAATTTTTTATTGCATTTTGAACATTGCCAGATTCCTTTTGAGAGCCTTTTGACACCAAGTTTTTCGCAGAACGGGCATTTTTGCTTTACTCTTTGTCTTGTTTCTACTTTAACTAATTTTGTTCTTACTCTCTTTCCATATCTTGCTCCAAATCTTCCTGCTGATTTTGTTTTTTTTAATTTTGTTGGCATGCGAGGACACCCACGGTTTCCTTCGAGTAACTTTCCCTCTTGTTGCAGTTGGGCGATTTTTTTTCACCCCTCGACGAAAATCGCACACAGAAAGTTAAACGAATGATTTAATATATATTATATGTGAAAATTAGGTTTTAAAATGTTTTGCTTTGATTTTTCTGTACTTGGAATTTTATCTCTTTTCATCAGCTCTTTTAGTAATAGCTAATAATCGCTCTTGGTTTATCTTCTCAAGAAGACAATCTTTCTTCGCAGAATCAAGATATCCTCTAGCTTGTTCAGGAGACAAATCTCTTGCTAGGATTCTATACCCTAAATTCTCATCTCCGTATATTCTTTTTTCTATCATCTTAATATTAAATTATAAAATCAGTTTTTAAAGTTTTGTGGATGGGGTCGCCAGGATTTGGCGTCGGAAATAAATTCCTCACTACATTTCGAACTTTGTTCAAAACATAAACCCGAGGGTTCAAATCTAATTTTATGGGGTCGCCAGGATTTGAACCTGGGTCTCGAAGTCCCAAACCTCGGATACTAACCAAGCTATACTACGACCCCTGTTAAAATGAACAATTATTTTATTTATAAAACTATTTTTTCTTTCCCTCATCCTTTTTCTCTTCTTTATTCTCTTCTTTATTCTCTTCTGCTTCCTTAGCTTCCTCTTCTTTCTTTTCAACTTCAGCTTCTTTTTCTTTTTCTTCCTGCTTAATTAGTTTCTCTTGCTCGCTTTTTATTTCTGAGAAATATTCACTTAATTCTGCTTTTTTTTCTTCAGAAGTTTCTGTTTTCTCTTCTTGAATTTCTTTGTCATATTTTCCCGAATCAATCTCCTGCTCAACTTCAAAAGCAGGTTTACTCTCAACTAAAATTCCCAAACTAACACAACTTCCGACAACTGTTTTTACGGCCGTCTTTAAATCTTTACAAAGCAGATTTGGCAATTTGGTCTTTGCTACAGAGATTATTTGTTCTATAGAAGCATTTGCTACTTTTGTTTTAAGCTGCATCCCTGAACCTTTTTCAACACCTAATTCTTTCTTCAATAACTCTGAAACAGGAGGAGAAAACACTTTAATATCAAATTCTTTTGTTGACGTATCAATATCCAACTCCACAGGAACTTTTAACCCCTTGAAATCTTTTGTTGCTTCATTTACTTTTTGAATAACCTGACTAATGTTAATTCCTATTGGACCTAATTTTTGACTAAGAGCTGGTCCTGGTTTCATGCTTCCGCCTTCAACTAAAAGTTTAATTATCATCTTCTTCCTCCTCGTCTTGTTCACGCCTTATAACTTTAACATTGTCCAACTTAACTGTAACTGGTAATGGAACCACTGCTCCCAATAAACTTACAACAACTTCTTCTTTTTGTTTGTCTATTCTTACAACTTTTGCTTTTTCTTTTTTAAAAGGTTCTGCAATCATTTCAACAATATCTCCGTTTTTTATTGAAATAGAAGTGGCTGAAGGTTCAATCATGTTTTTGACTTCCTCATAGCCGATTGTTTTTCCAATAATTCCTTTCACATAAGGCAGATTAAATACAGCTTCTTCTGCAGATTCCCTGTTTTCTGCTTCTAAAAGAATATATCCTCTTAAACCATGAGGCCTTGAGACTGAAAACACATTGAGGTTCTTTTTTTCAATTCTATCGCTAATCATATCTACTGCTCTTTCTTCCTTATTTGTTGTGACCTTGATAATAAAAATCATTTTGTTCCATCTATCCTTTAATTGAAAATTATTAAAGAATAATAATATTGATTAAGAAAAGGGGTTTATAAAATTTGTGATAAAATAATTTCTAAATAAACATCTTCATAATTATTGAGATTAAAAATCCAAGAACGCCCAGTATTAAAATTCCAATTGCAGAAACTTTTGTGATTGTCTCGAATTCTTTTCTCGTGGGTTTTTTCAAAACATGCCATACTCTTTTGCATTTCATAAAAAAAGATTTTGTTGGTGTCCAAAGTTCCATGGAAGAAAGAAGACGTGGGGGTTTTTAAAATATTCGGGAAAGGTTTATTTTATTAATTAATTTATCAACTATTCTCTTACTATCACCACAATTTCAATTTTCGCAGTTCTAGAATTGCTACTAATTGTCAAAGTTGAATTTTACTGGCTCTTTTTAGAGCTCCAATAAAAGAGCGTGTGGCCCAGCCACTTATTAAAGTTAGCTAGGAATATTATAAAGAAAAATTTATTTTTATATTTAACTATTTAAAATTTTGATGGCTTTTTCATATTTTTTATTGATTTCTGCTATCTGTTTTTCTCTTTCTTTTTGCAAATTATTCAGAGATAATCTTCTAAAATTTTCGGCGCGACGCCTACGGCGTCCAAAACAACCACCCGACCATTGTCACTGGAATCAGCAAGACTGCCAAACCTGGAATTCAGGTAGTCATTCCTGTTCAAGTAAACCCTCGACAACCCATTCTCTTTTGTGTAAAGAGTTTTTGTCTGGTTTCCTAATTGAATTGTATTATTTTGATGAGCAAATCTTTTATCATTAATTATTTTTGTATCTTGTCCAATTTTCAAAAGTAAACCATATTTATTTTTAGAATTATTATCTTTAACTAATTCTAATCCAGAAATTCTTAAGGGATTTTCAGAAGAAAATTCATATTTTTCTTCTTGAACTTGTTTTACTAAATTTTCTAAAATATATTTGTTAGCATCGTAAGTTGGTATCCCTGTTCTTAAAATTATCTCTCGAACATCTGTGTAAAAAGAGTTATCAAAAAAATTATTTGTATCAACAGAAGAATAAATTCTTTCAGTATCTTCTAATAAAATTACTTTTTGGGATTCTGGAAGAGATAAATTTGCTTCATTGTTAAATAAAAAGTTAGAACCTCGTCCATTTTCACAATCAATTCCATTCATTATTTTTTTGCAAGCTAAACTATTTTCTCCAAATTTTTCTCTTGTTTTTGCTTTTGTTTCTTGATAAATTTCACTTCCAGCAATAAAATATCTGTCCATTGGAACTTTAACTTTTGGTATTAGTATTTCTTTCATGCCAGTTCTAAAAATGTTTAATTTATAAATCTTTCTATTCTGTCACCTTTCAAAAATAGTTACATTACTTAACAAACCCAACTCTCTTCAATAACTCATTCCCAATTATCCTCCCTAAAACTCCTTTTCTTGCTTTTTCAATACCTTAGCACCTGTTATATTGGTTAAATTAAGGTCCAAAGCGGTGCCCGATTTTTCCAGTTGAAACTTCATAATGTCTAAGATTTGGTTCTCCATCTTTGCTTACTCCCTGAAAAATATATGGTAAAATAATCTCTCCATTCTTTCTATCAAGTGTGAGTTCTAAAATAGTCTCAGGTTTATTATTTCTAGAAGATGTCGTTGTAACCATTCCCTCAAGGGAATCAAGAGAATTATTAGAGTGAAAGAAATGACCAAAACCATAAGGCAATTCACGATAATTTTTTATTGGTTTACCTTTATTGTTAATGAGAACTCTGTTGATTATTTCATATTTCATTTTATTTAAAATTTACTTTTCTATCTTAATCTTAAAATATTCTCCCCAATTACAATTAATT
The DNA here is from genome assembly GCA_030611805.1 of Nanobdellota archaeon. Taxonomy (GTDB): domain Archaea; phylum Nanobdellota; class Nanobdellia; order Pacearchaeales; family GW2011-AR1; genus JAUWPB01. The sequence goes on from JAUWPB010000001.1 coordinate 41,472, forward strand.
TCAAGATTTCCTGCTGAATTTAATAAAGGACGCCCAATTATATAACAGTAATGATTTGTTAATGCATTTTGTTCAGTTTCTATAGATTTAATGCACATCAAACTATTTGGATTGTATTCCCTTCCTCCTGAAATTGGGTGATTAAAAAAAACTTTTTCCGGCAAAACTCTAAGATAAGAACAATCAAAAGGATTTTCTAATCCAATAGATTTAAGATATTCTGCAAATTGTTTTTGATCCATAAATTCTTTCATTTTATTTAAAAAACTAAACCCTCAATTCCTTTTGTTTAACACTTTCAAGAGTTTTGTTAGAAGGGAGAGTAACAATATCTCTCAAATTTCTTCTTTGTTTCTGATTCAAAACTCTTTGTGCCCTCTCTGTAAAAATTAATGTAGCTTTGGAAATTGTTTGGTTAAGTGGTTCTGTAAATATCTTAAAAACATCAACAAAATTATTATAGTTTCTATGTGATGCATATTGCCCTTTAGGGTCTTTGACAATCAGCCCCTCTTGAGAATTAAAATCTATTTTATATTCCATCTTATTCAAAAAACTCAATCCCTAATTCCTCCTCAATTTCTTGGTGTTTTATACTTTCAATGGTTTCTCCATGTCCAAGAATTTGGGAACTTTTTACTCCGGTTAATATAAGTAAAACCCTTATTGATTTTTCCATGTCTTCTGAAATTTGAGCTCCCCAAATTAGTTTTGCGTCAGGGCTTAATTTGTTTCCAACTGTTTCTATAATTGATTTGCATTCGTCCAAGCTCATTTCAGGACCCCCAATAATATTTACTAAAGCGCCAGTTGTATTTGAAATATCAACATCTAAAAGAGGGTTTTGGATTGCTTTTTCTACGGCTTCAATTGCTCTGTTTTCACTATCTGATTCTCCCATGCCTATCAATGAAACTCCTCCATCAACCATTATTGTTTTGATGTCGGCAAAATCAAGGTTCACCAAACCAGAGGTAGTTACAAGTTCTGTTATTCCTTTAACGGCGTTTGTTAGTATCTCGTCGGAAATTTTAAAGGCAGTATGTAAAGGCAAGTCTGGTGCCAGTTCAAGAAGCTTGTCATTTGGTATCACAATTAAAGTATCCACAACTGATTCTAATCTTTCTAACCCGTCCATTGCATTCTCTATTCTTTTTCTTCCTTCAATTGTGAAAGGCAAGGTTACAATTCCGATGGTTAAAGCCCCTTGTTTTTTTGCCAAACTTGCAATTACCGGGGCTGCTCCTGTACCTGTTCCCCCTCCTAAACCGCAAGTTATGAAAATCATGTCGCTTCCTGAAATTTTTTTCTTTATTTCAGAACTAGATTCTTTTGCTGATTCTTGTCCTATTTTAGGATTACTTCCTGAACCTAATCCCTGAGTCAATTCTTTTCCAATAAGAATTTTTTGATCTACATTTGCATATAATAAATCCTGGGCATCTGTATTCACTGCAATAAGCTCTCCGCCCCTGATTCCAATTTCTTTCATTCTGCTTAGAGAATTTCCTCCGCCTCCACCAACCCCAATTACCTTAATTTTAGTTGATTGTTTTTTCAAAAGTTCTTCCAATTCTCTGTCAATTTCCCTTACTTCTTCAGACAAAACAGATACAGGCCTCTCATTATTTTGATTATAAATCTCTTCCATGTCTAAAATAATTAATTATTGTTTATAAGAATTATTGTGGTGTTTTAGTGCTTTCTTTCTCAACTTCTTCAACCACTTTCCCGACTTCTTCACTAACTTTTTTCTTCACTTCTTTTTTCACTTTTTCAATCGCTTCTCCAACCTCTTTTTTATTCTCACCAATCTCTTTAATCTCTAAATCTAATTCAAAAACTTCTTTAAATTTATCCTTAAACATCTCAACAAATTGAATCATTTGTTTTTCAACTTCTATAATTAATTTTTTATTTTTTATTTCAAATTTGAAATCTTTTCTAAATAAAAATTCATTGAATGCTTTTATTTTTTCGTTTAAATTATTTATTTTTCTTAAAACTTTTAAATCATACAAGACGGTTTTTCCTGCGACAGGATTGTTAAAGTCAACCATTACTCTTCCTCCTGAAACTGTAAGTATTTTTGCCATTCTGCCATCAAAATTAAACATAAGTCTCTGAACAGGATTTATTTTTTGCTCTCTGAAAACTTTCATCGGAATCATCTGCACAAGTTTTGAGTCTCTGTTTCCAAAAGCATCTTCTGGTTGAAGTTCTATTTTATATTCTCCAACATCCTTGCCAATCAAAAAATTATCTATTCCCTTAAGAAACATGTTCTGACCTAAACAAAAAACAAAAGGTTTTGGGATTGTATCGGGGTTTATCTTCGCTAAATCTTTTTTAATATTTGAATCAAAAACTTCTCCGTCTTTGACTTTTCCTGTAAATTCAATTTCAATGAAGTCTTTTTCTTTTAGTGGCATCTTCCAAGAATATAAAGATAGTTTAAAAGTTTAATCATTGTGATTTAGAATATAAATCCTTAAAAAATATTAAATAAATAAAATAAAATGCCTTTATTAAAAAAAATTTCATTTGATTCCCGAGGAAGGTTTATAGGTATTGTAGAAAAAGGAGAAACTATTCTCTTGGGAGTGCCAACTACTCATTTAAGGTCGTTCTATTCAGATGCAATAAAAACAAAGGAGATGAATAAAAATCGGGAAAAAGATATTAGAAATGCCCAGAAAAATTTGGTTTCTTCTGCAAGGCAAGACCAAAGATTATATTACCAAATCCCAAAAAAACCAACAGAAACTAATATGTATTATATAAGATTTGCGTATAACACTTTCCAAGAAAGAAAATAACTTTATTTTCTAATTAAAAACTTTTATAAATGTATTTTTTTTGAATAAGTTATGGTTTTAAAAATAATCAATGCAACAGAGGCAAGAGTTGGTACAAATATCCTTCTTGATGGTAAGCCCTATACTATTAAAAAAATTGACATAAGCAAAACAGGTAAGCACGGGCATGCAAAGTGCAGGATAGAGGCTGTAGGAATAATCAATAAACAAAAAAAAGTTTTTGTTATTCCAGGACATGACCGGCTTGAAATCCCTTTGATAGATAAAAAAAAGGGTCAGGTTCTTTCAGTTGAGGAAAAGGTTAGTGTCATGGATTTGGAAAGTTTTGAAACAATAGAAATTGATTGCCCGGAAGAAATAAAATCAGAACTTGAAGAAAATTCTAATGTTGAATACTGGGATATTGAAGGTGTGAAAATAATCAAGAGGAAACTATAATCCTAAAGTATAACAAAGTTTTAAAAAAAAGCTTTTAGTATATTAATGCAGGAGTTGTGAAAGAGAGGTTTATCATATAATTCTGAATAAAAATGATATCGGAGAAGGCAAAATTGAAAAAGTTTTATCTAATCTTCTAAGAAAGGTAATGCGAGAAGGTGCAAAAATTCCAGTTCATTTAAAAAAATTTTTACCAGAAAGCCCGTGTATAGAAAGGTATATTGTAGTAACAAATGGGGATGGAAATGTTAAATGTAAAGTAGTAAACAAAACATATTTAATAGGGGGCATCGTTTAGTAGAAATAAGTTCTCAAAAATATTCTAATCTGGAGAAGGATTTGCAAACACAAGGGCTTTGTTAAATAAGTCCTAATTTAAGCCTACTTTTTTAACAGAATTATCTTATGATTTCTTCTTCTCTGAAAATATGGTCTAAAATATTATACATTAAATGAAAAGAATTTATAATTAGGACAATATTTCTTGAAGAATTCAATGTTTTATTCCCATGAACAAGATTGCTTCTCACCCTATAAAGAACTTCAATAATTTCTAATAAATTGCTTTTATCATTAATCCTTATGGAAGGTCTTGTTTTTGGTGCAGGAGTCATATCTATTAATGGTTGATTTTCCAACTCTTTAAATAAAGCTTCTATCCAAACATTACAAGAATCTTTGAATGTTAAAAATAAATCTTGGTAAGTTGAACAAAAAAATTCTCTTTGTTTCCATATTCTTGATTCAGTTGGACTCATCAAACCTATCATGGCTTCAAATGGAACCATAACTGAAACAAGACCTACTGCTTTATCATATGCTTCTGGATTAGGATTTTTCCCTAAACCTTTTTTTAAATTCTGTTTCGCAGACGCTTCAGACATAAATAATTTTATAAGTTCTATCATGTCATTCTCCAAATAAATATTATTTCTTATAATTGTCATCTTCCTCCACACCACTCACAACTATCTTTAGGACAATCAGAGTTTAATAATTTAATTGCTTTTTTCCATACTTTCTCTGCACTTTCCACATCAACTTTCATCTTAACTAACTCAGTATCAAAGATAACTTCTCCAGTTGCCATAACTTCTTTGGGAATGTAAAACAATAGGAAAAAATAATCTTCTGTTTTGTATCCGTTCTTTCTTAAAAGAAAATTGTAAATATTTTGTTGTTGTCTGTAATGTTCTGCTGTGTCCTCTTTTAGTGGATAGCCTCGTGTCTTGTAGTCCAATACAATCAACTTTTTTCCTTTTACAAGGATATTATCAACTGCTCCGTGTAGTTCGTTTCCATCTTTATCTGTAAAAGAAACACCTTTGAAATTGCTTTGCCAGATTTTTAATTTTTCTTTATCTGTAAATAATTTCATTCCTTTGCATTCCCCATTCTCGCAAATTTCAGGAGGCAATTTTCCTTGTTCCATAAATTTATTAAAATGAACTTTTAGAATTTTATCCATTCCATTTGGAAGGCTTGGGAATATTCCTGCTGGTCGTTTCCAAACTTTATGCTGTGCTAACCAAAAACAACGAGGACATTCTTTCATTAGATTTAATGTTGAGGGCGATAGTTTGAATGTCATTTTAATTGAAAATTATTTCTTTTTGCAATAAATTTTCTATTTTCATTGAAGAATTATTTAAGTTTTGATTATACTCTTCTAACTTTTCATAATCTTTGACAATTTCTTTAATGTTGTTATTCAATTTTATTATAGAGATTTTAATTATATCTAAAATTTTTGTTAATGGAAGAACAGACAAATCTGAACTTGAAACATATTTTAAAAATATTGGTTCTAAATAATACTTTAAAAACATCAAATAAATTTTTTCATCTTCTTCTGAATTTATATTCAGTTCTTTTTTTATTTCATCCTTTAATAATAGAAGCATAGCATTAGTATTTGTTGCATAATTTCCTATTGGAAGATATTCTAATTTTCCAGCGTCCCCCCTCGTGATTATATGTAACCCCTGCTTCATTTTTACCGCATGTATTTTTTCTTCAAAAGGAACTATTCCATGAATATTTCTAAATGAACCTGATAAAACATTAATTTTTTCTTTTGAATTTACTAATCCTTGGCTTCTCTTATATATTCCCTCTTCACTTAATGCATCATTTCTACTGACATATTTTAAAAAATATGAAAGCATCTTTTCAGATTCAAATTGGTTATCAAACTCAAAAGATTTCTCCTTTATTTTTTTTATAACTTCAATTTTTTTCCTTAAGTTATTTTTTAGATGATATACTCTTTCATATAATTCTAATTGTTTTTTCTGTATTTTTATCTCTGGAACCTCTAAATCTACTTCATTAATGATTTTTAACGGAATGGTGGATAACCCTTCTCGATTCACTAAATTACTAAATAATGGATTAAATCTCATATAAAACCATTTTAAATCTAAACCATCAAAATTAGAATATTTTAATTTTATTTTAGAATCTTCTTGTTTAAAGAATGTAAAAATTGAGGTAGTTAAGCTAAACAAGGGGTATTTTTCAGAACTTCTATAAGATAATTTTCCCGCATTACCACATCTAATCATAGTTATACATCCTTCTTTATTTATGAAATATCTTATTTTATTCTTCTCAATATAATGATTTTTTTCTTTAATATCTTCTGGAGTTAGAAAATTTGGGACAAAACCAAATAATCCTTCTTTAGAATCTGACCCAGATAGGACAGAAATTTTCTCGAATTTTTCTAAATATGGCAAAAATTTGTATGTTTCTCTTTCTGTTAATTCAGGCATATTTTTAGTATTGGCTCCTCGAAAAGGGGTAAACATATCTTTAAATTTGATAATTTCCATTTTAAGACCCTATTATTTTTTTTAATTCTTCTTCTAATTCTTTTTTGGTGATATATCTTGGTTCGTATGGTCTTAACCAATACTCTGGTAACAAGTTGAAATAATTTTCTTTAAATAAATTCTTAATTGGAAGAAACATTACTTTCTTCATCTTTACTTCTTCCCCCTTTTCCGTAATCCATGTTACAAATTTTCCATCATCATCGTGACCTAACCATCCTCCTTCTAATATTCCTTCTTTCTCTTCACCTTTTGTATTAACCCAACCAGAAATTTCATCATGCAACCAACCATTCCTATTATTTCTTAATTTAGTTGGAAATCTTTTATCGGAATTAGCTAACCCATCATTGTCAATAATGTAAATCCAAATCGGATTTTTTTGTTTCTTTGTTTCATTTTCACTTCTTTTAGTAAAAAATAAAGCATAAGTTTTTTCTTTAGTATATGGTGCAAAAGCAAATTTTGGTAGAGAAACGATTGCATTAATTTCACATCTTCCTAAAAGCCATTTTCTAAGAACTCCAAAAGTTGGATTTTCTAAAACACCATCTGGAAGAATTATACATGCTTTACCCCCAATTTTTAATAAATCTAATACCTTACAAAGAAATGCTATTTCTGTTCTATTTGAACTAATTGCATCTGTATTTGCTTTTATTGTTCCATTACCATATGGGGGATTAGTAATAATGTAATCGTATTTTTCATTCTTCCATTTTTGTTTTGGTCTCAAGGTATTATCAACAAACATATTAGTATGTCCATCTCCCACAAGAAACATATTCAATTTAGTTCTTTGGATGTTCTCCTCTCTGACATCTACACCATAAAAACATTCCTTAGAAAGAAATTTTATTGCATCCTTATCTAAAGTTTTACTTACTTCATAATTATTTTTTAATACTTTAAAACTCTCAGTCAAGAATCCACCTGTTCCACAAGCCAAGTCAAGAATTTTAAATCTCCTATCTTTATTATAAACGATTTCCCCTTTTAATAATAGTTTAGAAAATATGTGTGTGTAATGTCTCCTTGTAAAATACTCTCCAAAATCTTTTTTCTCTTTACTTGAGGCGAACATTTCATAAACTGCACCAAATAAATCAAAACCAGTTCCATGTAAGGGACCCATAGAAGTTATAACATCATATATTTGTTTAACATCAACTTTATCAATTAAAGGATTTTTTCCTGCTTCTCCAGAGATGTTAACCTTAACAGTTTCCATTAAATCTTTAAATTCGGTGAAGTTAGTTTCTCTCTCAAGTCTTCCAATATACTCAGACAAATTTGCTACAATCTTACTTTCATTTTCATCGGAACACTCTGTCCAATAAATCTTAGTTCTATCTTTTTTTGTTTCTATTTGTTCTTTCTCTTCAAAAAATTTGAGTGAAACAAACCCAATTGTAAAATCAATCTTTTCTTGATTATTCTTGAAATTAATATTCCTATAAATGGTTGCTAATTCCCATAATTTCTTATTAAAAATGGCTTCAGAAATAGCCGATAGTGAATCAACATTGGTTCTTATGTTATCAAGAAATTTATCTTTATCTAATCTATTTTTAATTAAACGAAATATATCTATTGTTTGAAATTCTCTTATTGGATTATTATTTAACTTTATTTCTTTCCCTGTTGTAGAATTATAGAAGATGGTTGTTTTACAATTTGTAACAATAAAATAAGGTAGTTTTAATTTTTTAGATTTTCTCTCTCCTTGGTTTATTGCATCTTTCCATTCCGTATCTCCTACTGAACAGTTATCCTTTACTTCAGAATAAGCAACCAAATTTTCTACGAATTGTTTTTGATTATTAGTTTCTTGGTCAAATTCAAATTCTGAAATTAATAGGTCTGGTCTCTTAAAGTCTGTGTACTCTGAAAAGGTTGTGTCATTGACTATTTGTCTTAAAGGAATACTTAACTGCCCAACTAAAATATCATGGATTAATCTTGTTACTGTTAAGGCTTCTCTCCTTGTCTTCTTTACCATATTATAATTAGAATCATTAAGGGTATTTAAATTGCGTGGTTTCATATTTTTACTTTTAGGAGGTAACAAAAATCCTTTCATTCTTCCACTTCCTTTTCTATAATAAACTCTCCTCTAATACCCAACTCATTCACTTCTTGAATCACAACACAAATATTATGGCAGAGAACTTTCAAAAGTAATTCATTGATTTGTGCTTGTTTAATTTTGCTACGAAGATTATCTTTAAATTTAGTTTTAATCATATGAAAAACAGTTTCTACATTACTTCTTTTATGATAATATTTTTTAAAATCTTCATTCTTATACATAAAATAATAATACATTTTTTTCCAAATTGGTGAACCTCCTGCTTTACCAGTTACATTTTTCTTGAATGGAATGTAGGGAACAGCACCTACATTGCTGATAAGCTCTAAGTTCTTTTTTGAACTATAAGCTTTGTCACAACAAACATCACCCATCTTAAATTGCTTAGCTGTTTCATTGACAAGTTTAGTTAGTTGAGGACTATCATTTTCGTGACCATCTGTAATTTCTGCACTTGTAATAATGTTTGTTTTATTTCCACAAATAATATGGGCTTTCATCCATAATCTGTATTTATTTTTTTTACCCCATTTATAATCAAAATATCTTGCAAATCTACAAGTTGAAAAACCAGAGCTATCTGCAGAGAAAGAAGATTCAACAGAACTTAGAGGAGAAGAACTAAGTTTAATCAATTCTTTCAAAATTTTTGTTAGTTCTTTTTTTTGCATAAAATTGCTAATGGTGGGATAAGTGCAAACATTCTCAACTAAACCCATTTCTTTAGCAATTTTCATATCTGACATAAATCTTCTTAATGAAAAAGTAGAATAAACTTTTAATGCAGATGCAAAAACCATTTCTGAAAAGGGTAATGTTGGTCTACCAAATTTATATTCTGGTTGTTCAATATTTTTACATAATTCTTTTAAAAGTTTTAAGAAAAATAGCTTTTCATTTGTTTGGGCATTATCATAAGCTTTCCATTTCTGAGAATATCCTATTCTTACTCTCTTTGTTTGAGATATATTTCCCTCTATGTCTATCGTTCTTTGAATAAATAATTCTACAGCTATTATGTGTTTGCATCTTCCGTGTCGTATCCTACAATCCAGACAATTACATTGTGGTTTATGTCCATTAAAATAAACCTCATAAAAACCTTTACCAGATTGAGAAGGAACTCTCCATTTATCTTCAAGCTTTTTTATTTTTAAGTCTTTGGATATTAATTCTCCTCGTTTGTATCGTGTCAATTTCTTCCAGTTTGTTTTCATAGTATATTCAGGTACCACCTGTTTATATATCTTTCGGTACCTTAAAGAGAATAGAAAAGCTTATAAATTAACCAGAAGTTATCTAAATAGATAAGATATAGATAACATTCAGTTAAAATGGAAAAAAAAGAAAATATCAATGTGAAGCTCACAATCGAACAAAAAGAAATATTAACAAGCTTAATTGGACCTATGGGTAGTAGTGAGCCAGAGGTTTTAAGAAGTATTTTTTTAGCATGGTTATCTGAACAAAGGATACTTTCAGAAATAATTAAAAAAAAGATAATTAACAAAAATGGATGAAGCTGAACTTGTAGAAAGAAATATGATTTTGTTACTTGGAGCAAAAGAAAGAGCTATCCCTTCTGACCTCCATCTACAAAAGGAGATTTTCCTCCTTTCAAATTTTAAAGAAGGAATTTCAGATATTTTCAATTTTCAAAAACATTATCTTGGTCCTTATTCTCAAGTTTTAGATGAATCTCTAAAAAATCCTGCATATTTTCCAAAAGCATTTGATTTTGATTACAACAAAATTTCATTATCTAAAGATGGTAAAAAAGAATTTTCAAATATGATTAAAAAATTTTCAAAAGAAAAAAACTTTCAAATTCTTTTTTATTCGCTTAAACTTTTAAGAGATTTATATGATAAACTTACTAAAGAGGAATTAATGTTTCTTATCTATGAAACATATCCAACATATACAGAATTTTCACAAGTATCTAATAAATTGACTAAAAATGAATTTACACGAAGCAAATTATTAAATAGTATCCTTTCTAAAGGATTAATTACCCAAGAAAGATACGAGGAATTAAAAAATGCAAAAAGAAAAATTAATACCTGACACCTCTTTTTTTTCATTCTTCTTGTATAACACTCAAGAACAAGAATCTTTAAAGAAAATTTTAAAAGAGTTTTATGTAGAAGTATGCCCCAAGGTTCATAAAGAAATTAATAATTATGTTCCTGAAGATATTGAAAAAGAATTACATTTTTTCAACGATGAATTAGACTTTTCTGGATTGCTGAAACCACTTTTTTCAGAAGAACAAATAGAAAAAGGAGAACATGGGGTGATTGTATTAGCTTATTTTAATTATAATCTTGGAATTAAAGAATTTATAATCGTCCTCGATGACAAAGGAGCAAGAAGTTTTATGAAAAATAATTTTTCATATCTTGAAATTCTTACTAAATGGACTGCAGAATTTATAAAATATTGTTATCCCAAAATATTTAATAAAGAACAAATATTAGATTTGTTAGATAAAATGGATAAATCAACCTTTGCTATTGATAAGGATTCACTAAATAAAATCATTCAGGAAATCCAAAATGAGTGATATTAATATTATTGAAACCATCCAAGATAAAAACTCTTTTTTTAATATAAAAAGATTCTCCCTTAAAAATCTTGGAAAAGATTTTTCTATCAAAACAATGGATATAAATAATATAACTAAAAAAATTTTTGAGGACAGTAAGATAATAAAAAATAAAAATATTATATTTGAGAAGAGTAAAATAATAAAAGATTTTAAAAATATAAAAGGGGTTATGGATGAAAGTAATGACTCTAAAATAAATGATTTTTTTGGTAGGAAAGCTTGGTTAGATGATAAATTTACATTATTCCATGCAACATTGAAATTTAATCCTTATAATTATATAAAAAAAGTTGATGAAATAAGTGGTTTCTTAAATTATTATTATTCTCATTCTAAATATCTCGTTTTGATTCCTAATGTTTTAAAACATTTCACTCCATATGATGAAGAAGGGAGGGCATCAAAGACAAAGACAGAAGTTATTTCTATAAATCATTACATAAAGTTAATAGATGAATTATATGAATTTTTTGAACAGATGAATAATAAACCCATCTTTGTCCCACTCTCACTAAAATTATCAATGAATGAATTAACAGAATTAGTGAGACACTATCTAAAAAAAGAAAGATTTTATTTTTGGATAGATTTTGAATCTGCACCTGCTAATTTATCTAATGCTACTCTTGGGGGTAAGATTGGTCAGATTAATCGTTTATTAAGAAATTCTAAACAATTTGATAAAATGATTCTCCTCGCCACAAATATCAAGAGAGAAATAATCTCCAATTCCAAAGATAATAAAAGCCCTGCCTCTGATATTTTAACCACATTATGTGGTGCTAACATTGTTGGTGTTGATAGAGACCCTGCAAGGATGTTTAAAATAAAGGAAGGAGAAAAACAAAAGATTATAGAACATAAATCAAGACTTTTTAATGAGCAAACATATTATTATAATATAAGGAAAGAACAGAAACCAAACAAGCCTCTTAATGTTACTATAAATTCAGTTAAACTATCAACTGAATTTGATAATCAAAAAAAGAATTTCTTAAAAGAATCTGGAATTTCAGATTACTTAAAAACAAAAGATATGCTAAAAAATTATTTGGGGGGAAAGATATTAAGGTCTCTACAACCAAGTATAAAAGAGTTCCAAAAAAAACTTTTCTAAATTATCCTTTTGTCAAATAAATTTTATCCTTCTCTGCTTCAGCTTTAAGTTGCTTACCTTCTAATTTTGATTTCTCCACAGCTTCCTTAGGCAAAGTCACAATATATTTGTAATACTTAGTATCCTTCACCTTTTTTGACAATACCTTAATAATCTTCATAAAATAATAAGGTACCGATTATTTATAAAGCTTATGGTACCTGAAGGAAGAAATATAAGTAATGAAAAACATATGTTAAAATGAGAAAATCAATATCAAAAAGTTTTGGAAGAGCTAAGTTTAAGGTAGGAATAAGTAAAACATTAAGCCCATATGCTATGGTAAGACTTAAGATTTCTAAAAATACTTCTGCTTCTGCCGATACAGGATTTAAAGGAAATAGAATAAGAGTTAGTGCATGGAAAGATAATCTCAAGGCTACATTAGAACATAATAAAACTACAAAACAGACTAAAATAAAAGTTGATAATAAAAAAGCACACTATTAGACTTTTTTAACAAGAGCTACTTATTTAACAAAGCCAAACACAAGAAAAACCTTAAAAACCTTCTTTTTCTTGGATTAATTAATAAGGAATATTAAAAAATAAAATGGCTAAAATTCCAGAAGCGCAAAACAGATTGTTTAAGAATATTTTTGTCTGCAAAAAATGCCAGAGCAAGATTAGAGCAGACCCTCAAAAGATTCTCAAAGGCAAAGTGAAATGCAGGAAATGTAAGAAAAAAGCATTTAGACCTTTGAAAAAGAAATAGTTTTTTAAACAATCCTTTTCAATAATTAATAGAAGTGATTAAAATGAATTTAAGTTTTTTTACCCCCTATGTAATTTTTGACCTGGCTCTTTTAATTATATTGCTTGTGTTATTAATTTTGTTTCTTAAGAGAAATAAATCTAATTTAAAACAAGAAGGAATTTTCTATTTGTATAAAACCAGCTGGGGCATAAAACTTATTAATATAATTGGTAATAAATACAAAAGAACTCTGAAATTTTTGAGTTATGTTTCTATTGTTTTAGGTTATTTTTTAATGGCAGGAATTTTATATTTAATCGGGAATACTTTTTGGAGTTATCTGACAAGACCGGAAATGGTGGAATTGATTAGGGCGCCGCCTTTAGCCCCGCTGATTCCTTATTTTCCTGCAATATTTGGGTTGAGTGATTTTTTCCCTCCACTATATGCTGTTTATTTTATTGTAGCTATTTTAATTGTTGCAACTGTCCATGAATTTTCACATGGAATTTTTGCCAAAAGATATGGGGTAAAAATAAAATCAACTGGTTTTGCTTTTTTAAAATATTTCCCAGTTATTTTGGGAGCATTTGTGGAACAAGATGAAAAAGACATGACAAAAAGAAAAAAATTTGAGCAGATGTCAATTTTATCTGCAGGGGTTTTTGCAAATGTTTTGATTGGGATTATATTTTTTATCATTTTAATTGGGTATTTTAATTTTGCTTTTACAGCTTCGGGATTTGTCCCAAATAGTTATGCTTATTCGCTTGTTGAAATTTCCACAATAACTTTTGTTAATGGTCTTGCTTTGGAAAAACCCTCTTATAATACTTTGATTGCATCAGTAGAAAATTTAAAAGAAAATGAAACAGACTTCATTAAAATTAAAACTGATGAGAAAGAATATTTGGCCACAAAAGTTTTTTTAGGAGTTCAAAATCAGAGTAAAAACTATATTGCTCTTTATGAAGATGCTCCTGCAATAAATGCAGGGTTAGAGGGATTTATAGTCGGGATAAACAATGTTAAAATAACAGATGTGGAAAGTTTAAGCAATGAGTTAAATAAATATTCTCCCGGAGAGAAAATTATTGTCAGAACAAGAGATGACGGGCATTTTGAAGAATATGGAATCATCTTGGGAGAAAATCCTTCTGATAAAAATTTGCCATATATTGGCATATCTTTTGTAAAAGAGCGAAATTTTATTTTAAAAGAAAGTGCTCATTTTTTCACATCACTTAAATCTAAGAATTTATATTTTAAAGAGAATACTTATTATCAGGCAAAATTTGGATTTTCTGAATTTGGTTATTATTTGATTTGGTGGATTGTTTTAATTAACATTTTAGTTGCTTTATTCAACATGTTGCCGTTGGGAATGCTGGACGGAGGAAGGTTTTTTTATCTGAGTATTTGGAAAATTACCGGCTCTGAAAAATTTGCTAAAAAATCTTTTTCATTTTTGACTTATTTAATTTTATTTGGATTTGTAGCACTTATGGTTAAATGGGCTTTGAGCTTTTTTTAAATTAGAAAAAGAAGTAATTTTGACATGGAGCAAACTTTAAAACCCTTCTCTTATTTTTATTTTTATGATACCTGAAAAAATAAAAAAAATTTTAAGTAAACAACATTATGAAATTACTGGGGAGCATTCGGCGGTTCAGATTTGCAGATGGACAAAAAAATCTCTCCGAAACGAGGGAGTTTGTTACAAAGAGCAGTTTTATGGAATTAAAGCTCACTTATGCTGTCAAATGACTCCTGCTGTAATGTGGTGTCCGAATAAATGTGTGCATTGTTGGAGAGCTATTGAGTTAACTATCGGACATGAGTTAAAAGAAAATATTGACTCTCCTAAAAAAATTATTGATGGATGTATTAAAGCGCAGAGGAAATTATTAATTGGTTTTAAGATTGACAAAAAAAGCAAGAAAAAGCAATTAAGTAAAGCAGACCAGAAAAAATATGAAGAAGCTCAGGAACCAATGCAGTTTGCGATTTCATTATCTGGTGAGCCGACAATCTATCCTTTAATTGGAGATTTAATTGCAGAGCTTAGAAAGAGAGGTAAAACAAGTTTTCTTGTGACAAACGGGCTTTATCCAGAGAAGATAAAAGAAATTGCTGAAAAAAATCAGCTTCCTACTCATCTTTATGTTTCTGTTAATACTTCAAATAAAAAACTTTATGATAAATTTCACAGGAGTTCTAAGGAAGATGCTTGGGAAAAGTTGAATGAAACTTTGGGATTAATGGGAAATCTCAAATGCAGGACTGTTTTTAGAATGAATCTTGTTAGGGATTTGAATATGAATGATGAGCATGTTAAAGAATATGCAGAGTTGATTAAAAAATCTTCGCCAATGTTTATTGAGATAAAAGGATTTATGAGTGTTGGTTTTGCAAGGCAGAGATTGGGTTATGATAGAATGCCTACGCATGAAGAGATGCGAGAGTTTTCTGAAAAGTTAGTTGGAGAATTAAAAAAACAAGGATATAAAATTCTTGATGAGAAAATTGAAAGCAGGGTTTTGGTTTTGGGTAAGGATAAAAAAGAGTTGAAAATTAAAGAAGGGGAGATTTAATATTCTTGGCATAGTAATTGAAATTCTCTAAAACCCAGTATCATGAATATCGCTATGCCAACAAAATTCCTTCTTCTTTAGATTTACTTCCCAAATCTTCTGCAGATTTCAATTTGCCGAAATAACCAATATCTTGTAAATCTTTTCTGTATTTTTGCTCCATTTCTCTAACGCAATCTATAGAATCTTTTAATCCAATTCCTAAATTTAATCTTGCGTTTTTCATTAATTCTACTTTATTAGGAATTGCTCTTTCTTTTAAATATTCAGTTTCAACAAAATCATAAAGTAAATCTGCTCCTGCTTCTATATCTTCTTGCATAGTTTTTTCGGATAACATTTTCTAATCTAATAAAGTTTATTTTTAAATATTTATGTAAAATTGGGAAAAACCATTTCTCTCCTAAACATATTTAAATTAGATACATCATATTATAATATGGCTCCAACATATGCTCGACCTAAAACTGTTCCTTTGACTAAAGAAGAAATTAAAGGCAAGTATGAAGAGATTAAAGAAGAACTGCAAGAAGTTTTGGACTGGCAAAAAGAAGAGGAAAGTAAAATTAATAATCTGGAGTTTTCGCCTCAAAAAAGAGGGGCGGCAAAAAGAGCTTTGAAAAAAGCTGCGTGGAGGATTGATACTGTTCAGGGCCAAATAATTTATTGGAGTTGTAGATTAAAAGGCGAGAGTCATTTTAAAGCAAATATTGAGAAGAATGAATATTGGGCGAAGTGTAAGGAGAAAAAGATTGAAATTAACCTAAGGTAAATTGCTTATTGGAAGTTTAAGTAGAAAAAAATTATAAATTTCTATTGGTACCTTGCTTATTTCTGAGTCCTTTTCAGAAGAAGGTGGCACCTCCCCATTATGTAAAATACATTCTTCTAATTGGTTCTTTCTCAATTTTTCTCTTACTAAATCAACACATTCTGGCCAAAAATCTTTTGCACTTCTTGGGGTAGGAGTACTACCAGAATAAATAAATTTCCCATTAAGCTCTAATAGATACCATGACCTGTTCCATTGCCATAAGTATAAACATACAAATCCAAATGGTCTTTTTCTGAATTTTCTTCTCCCATTTTACAAATCAATAACCCCTTCTTTTGTTAATGCTGCAAACCTGATTCCAACTGGGAGATTAATTAAAGAAGAAATTAAAGCCATGTGTTGTTTGCCGTCGCCAGATGCAAGACTTAATGCAACTTCTGTTCCGTTAAATTTTCCTTTAAGTTTTATTGAAAATTCATCTTTTAATTCTTTTAATTTTTTGTCTAAATCAACTTTGATAAATTCAAATTCTTTTTCATGCTTGAAACTTTCTGCAAAATCTCCTCCAAGAAGAATCACTTTATCCCATTCTCCGTGTTTCATTAATCCAGAGACCTGTGCCCAGGTTCCTTTTCCTGTTGAGAGTAGTGCTACTAATTCCATATCGGGATAAAATTAATTTTGTTTTTAAGGATTATTGTGGTAAGAAAGTTTTATAAATGATTAATTTTTTGTAATCTTACCGTAGAACTACATCGTTGCAGAATAGTTTCTAGGTCTGTAGCGCATAATGTAGGAGGCATTAATAGAATGACTGAACTTAAAGAACAATTGAAAGAAGCCTTATCTGAATTAAGAAAAGGCAAAGAAAGAAAATTTGACCAGACTGTAGACTTAATTGTGAATCTTCAAAAATTTGAGATTAAAAAAAGTCAAGTTAATTTATTTGTGAGTGTTCCGCATAAAATTAAGGATAAAAAAATAGCAGGATTTTTAGAGTCAAAAAATAAAGATGTTGAGACAATTACTAAAGAAGAATTTAAAAAATATTCTGATAAAAAAGAGTCGAAAAAACTTGTCAAAAAGTTTGATTTTTTTATTGCTCAGGCGAGTTTGATGCCAAAAGTTGCTACGACTTTTGGGAGGGTTTTAGGACCGGTTGGAAAAATGCCTTCTCCTCAATTAGGAATTTTATTTGATGTGAATGAAAAAGCAATAAAAGAATTAAAACAAAAAATAAACAATAGTGTAAAAATTAAAGCTAAAGAATCCAGTATAAAACTTGCGGTCGGAAAACAGAGCATGAAAGATGAAGACATTATAGAAAATATTCTTACTATTTATGATTCTATTTTAAAAGCATTGCCAAAAGAGAAAGACAATATAAAAAACATTGAAGTAAAATTCACAATGACTAAACCGGAGAAGATAGGAGTAAGATAAGATGGAACAAGATCTACGGATTCATTTGGGGTATATGGATGCTTATCTAAATAATATTGGAGGTCTTGAATATACAAAGGATAATCAAAAAATGGCAAATGATTTAATTAAAAAATATTGTGCAGAAAGAGATGGGCTTAAGGGAAGAATAAATTCAGAATTAATTGTACAAATGGATATTCAAATGCATGAGGCAATGGGGGAATGGAACAAAATGCCTGTCTCATTAGGAGGGCGTTATCGCTAATTAAAATGAAACGAGAAACTCCGATACCAAAGTATAAATTAGATACAGTTAAAGAATTAGCAGAGCTTGTGAAAAATAAAAAAACCATCCTGATTGCATCTATAAAAGACCTTCCAGCTTCGCAGTTTCAGGAAATTGGAAAAAAATTAAGAGGCAAGGCAATAGTTAAAGTTCCTAAAAAGAATTTAATATTCAGAGCATTAGATTCTTCAGAGAATGAGGCAGTTAAAAAACTCAAAGAGCATGTTAAAGAGAGTGTTGCGATTTTGTTTTCAGATTTGGATTGTTTTGAGCTTGCCGGAGAATTAATCAGAAGCAAAAGTCCTGCTAAAGCAAAAGCCGGGCAGGAAGCTCCGGAAGATATTGAAATTCAGGCAGGTCCAACTGATTTAGTTCCTGGTCCGGCAATAAGTGAACTTGGAGCCCTTGGAATCCAGATTCAAATAGAAAAAGGCAAGATTCATATTAAAAATCCAAAAGTTATTGCCAAAAAAGGTGAGAAAATTTCCGCAGGTGCAGCAAACATTATGAATAAATTAGACATAAAACCTTTTTCAATTGGGTTTGTTCCTTTGTCGGCATTTGATGTTAAAGAAGGAAAATTATATTTAGACATCAAGATAGACAGGGAGAAAACTTTAGAAGAGTTGAAAACAAGTTTTGGGAAGGCATTGGCTCTTGCTGTTGAAATTGGGTACACAACTAAAGATACAATTAACTTTTTAATTAGCAAGGCAGGAAGTCATGAAAAAGTTTTAGAGAAATTAGAAGATGAAGAAAAAGTGGAAGAAGTAAAACCAGATGAGAGTGAGGACAAAAAAGAAACAAAACCTGAAGAAAGTGAAGTGAAAAGTAATGAAGAAAAAGAAGAAATTAAAGAAACTAAAAAAGATGGAGAAGAGGATACTCAACCAGAGAATAAATCTGAGGAGGAAAATAAATAAAATGGAATACACATACGCAGCACTCTTGTTGCATAAACTTGAAAAAGAAGTTAATGAAGGAAACATAAAAAGTGTTGTTGCAGCTGCTGGTGCAGAAGTTGATGAATCAAAAGTCAAATCTCTTGTTGCCAGTTTAAAGGGCGTTGATATAGCAAAAGAATTAGAAAGTGCTAGTTTGGTTGCTGCTGCTCCTGCTGGAGGTGCTTCTGAAGCCCCTGCAGAAAAAAAGGAAGAAGCAAAACCAAAAGAAGAAAAGAAAGAAGCTGCAGCAGAAGGACTTAGTGCACTATTTGGATAATTATTAAATTTTTAATGTGCTAAGTCTTAACTTTTTCTAGATGTGGCTGGAGATAGTTTTAAAAATGTTTAATTTCTAAAAATATAAGAGGTGTGGTGCCTCAGAGCCTAATTCTGGGAAATTAAAATGAAAAATCCATCAATCATTTATCCTTTATGGGACGAAAGAGCTAAACCCGGGAGAGATGCAACTAGAATTATTGGAGAATCTACAGGATTGGGAAACATAGTTAGAGGAATAAAGTTAAGAAAAACCTTGCTTTACTTTGTTTTGGGGAAAGAGAAAAATATTTCTGAAGATTTTTTGAGGGAATTTAAAAAAAGTTCTTCTCAGGAATTATGTTTAGAAGGATATTCTCTAAAAAAGAATGCAAGAGTATTTAGGAACGCTTTTCTTAAGGAAAAAGGGCGAAGAATATATAGAGATGCCCCATATCAATTTATACTAAAAAAAGACAAAAAATTTATTTCTAATATTGGTTTTATTCCCTTTAGAAAATTTATTTTGATCCAACAAATACAAGGAGTATATAAGAGTAAAAAAGCATTGGCTCCAATTAAGTGGAGTAAAATGTTAGTGAGAATTGTGACAAACTGGGCAGAAGAGTTTGGTATAGAAAATGTATGCATCCTTCCCTCCTCAAGAAATAGATGGGATAGAGTTAATGGGCAGACTGAACGTAGGAAATTAATTTATGATGTGACTGCAAAAAGAGAGGGTTTTAGATACGATCCGAGATTAAAAGTATATGTAAAGAATCTTCAACAAACTTCAGTTGATAATTATGGCCTCCAAGCACTTATTAAAAAATAATTCCAAAAATTTATAACCCTCAAACTTTTTCTCTCCACATCTTAAAATGTGGTCTCTTTATCAAAACAACAAATTCCTTGAACCATTAAAATTTTCTAATGGAAAATCTCAGGCAGATATTGTTGGAGAAGTTTTAGATGCCATAAAAGAAGGACACAAAATTATTTTTATTCATGGAATTTGCGGGACTGGTAAAAGTTGCGTGGCTTTGAACATCGCAAGAAAACTTGGAAAGACCTCAATTGTTGTTCCGGGGAAAAATCTTCAAAACCAGTACAAAAAAGATTATGAAGAGGATAAATATATTTTAAAAGATAACAAAGAAAAATTAAAAATCAGCGTCATAACCGGAAGAAATAATCACAAGTGCAGATTTTTAGAAGAGAATAAAAATGCCATCCCAAAAATAATGAAAGAAGTTGATTCAAAGCTTCATGATATTTTTTCAGGAAGAAGAGAAGAAATAAAAGAAAAAATTGGAGATGATATTTCTGCAGATAATCATAACATCCCCTGTAAAATAGAAATAAAAGAAAAAAATTTGAGAAAAATTAAACAATATTTAAAGCAAAATAAAAAAGTTAATTTAAATAATTTCACAGATATAAAAGATATTAAAAGAATGTCTATTGCTCCTGTATGTCCTTATTGGAGTCCGGTGATTCCAGAAAAATATGAATTAAAGCTTAATGCCAAACAAAGAACTTACACCGGATTAAACAACACAAAGTTTATTTTTTATCAAAGAAAAGCAGGATGCAAGTTTTATGAACAATTTAATTCTTTTATTGATTCTGATGTGATTGTATTTAATTCTTTAAAATATAAATTAGAATCTGCGCTTAATAGAAAACCCTCGACAGAGGTTGAAATAATTGATGAGTGTGATGAGTTTTTGGATAGTTTTGCAAATCAAAGAAACATTAATCTTGACCGGCTTCAGAATTCATTAATTCATGTTTTAAGTTCTGATGAAAAAGTGGGAGGCACAGTAAAGGAAATCAGTGGTGTATTAAAACAAATAAAAAGAAATAAGAGGATTAGCAATGCCATTGCATCTCAGGAGATAATCCCTTTAAGAGAAACAGGGATTTATGATTTGTTCAGGATTTTTTTGAATTCTTCAGAGTTTCTTGATGAAGTTGATGATGAAAGTTATCTCTTTAATATAGAAGAAACAGCGAGGATGTTTGAGGACTTTTTTGATGAAAGTTATCTGACATTTCATAAAAAGGAGAACAATGTTATAGCAAGTATTGTTACAACAGATTTAGCAAAAAGATTCAAAGAGATGGTTGATAAAAATAAAATTGTTGTTTTAATGTCCGGGACAATTCATGCAGAGAATGTTTTAAGAGATGTTTTTGGCCTGGATGATTTTAAAGTAATTGAAGCAGAAACACAGCATCAGGGAAAAATTGAAATCCAGAGAACTGGTTTGGAAATGGATTGCAAGTATTCAAATTTTTCTAATGGAAAATTTACAAGAGAAGACTATCTTAAAGCTTTGAACAAATGTGTTGAAATAGCAAAAAAACCAGTATTAATTCATATAAATGCCTTTGCTGACTTGCCATCTGAACAAGAACTTGAAGAATTTGAGATTAAGAATTTAATTAGCAGAGAGGAAATAAGAGAGAACCAAATAAAAGACAAAAAAGGTAGATTGATTGAAGAATTTAAAAAAGGGCAAACAGATGTTCTTTTTTCAACCCGGTGTGCGAGAGGAATTGATTTTCCAGGAGAAGAATGCAACAGTATTATTTTTACAAAATATCCAAATCCAAATGTGCAGGATTCTTTTTGGAAAATTTTAGCTAAAACAAAACCTCAGCATTACTGGGCTTTTTACAAGGACAAGGCAAAAAGAGAATTGTGGCAAAAAGTTTATCGGGGATTAAGATTTAAAGAAGACCATGTTTATTTATTAAGTCCTGATTTAAGAGTGCTTGAAAAGTTTGAAAAAATATGAGGTTATTGCAAACTTTTTTATAACTACAATTCGATAAAGATATATGGAATACAAAAATAAAAGAATATTAATTATTGGAATTTCGTTGTTTTTATTATTGGTATTCTATCTTTTTAAAAATCTTTCAACAAGCCTTAGAATTCTTTCATTTATCTTTGGACTTATTATTTTTTACCTTACAGATCATATGTTTGAAATTGACTTTAAATTAAGACACTATTACTACATCATTATAATTTTAGCTTTTGGATTTCTTTTTTCTCCATTGTATTTTCTTTCTTCTGTTTATGATAAAATTCTTCATTTGATTATGCCAATTTTAGGGTGTCTTTTAATTTTTCATATTGTTGATAAGAAAAAGTTAAGCATGCAATGGAAATTATTGATCACTTTTATGTTTATTATTTCATTTCTAGCGTTTCAAGAAATTGGAGAATACTTAGTGGATATTCTTTGGGATTTAAAACTTCAAGGAGTTTATATTAGAGATATTAGAGGGATAGAAAAACTGAATTTGGTGATGACTCAAATAGATGATACTATGATTGATTTAATCCTTGGCATAATTGGGGCGTTATCTTTTATTGCAGGGAAATCAATTAGTTATTTTTATAAGAAAAAGAGAAATTAAACTTATAAGAGAATCAACATAAATTTAAAAATAAAAACTTCTTTGGAGAATAATGATAACAACAATACATTTGCTTATTGGAGCGTTAATAGGGAAATCCTTCAAAAGTATATGGTTGATAATTATTCTTGCTTTAGTTTCTCATTATATTCTTGATTTTATCCCCCACACTTCTCCACATGAAGTTGAGGGTTATCTTCATGGAGGTCTTAATGGAGTATCTAATAGAGATTTAATTCTCAAAAGTATTGAACCGATTTTGGGTTTAATTTTAGTTGGCTATTTTATCTACTTGAATAAAGAGAAGGCATTGCTTATGGCGGTTGGAGCATTCTTTGCATGGTGCCCAGACTTAATTGTATATTTTGCTTGGTTAGATACACGATGGAATTTGTTAGATAAAATTGTCCCCAGACATGGAAATTTCCTTTATAATGAAGCCAAATCTTTAATAGTTGGTATCTTAACTCAGGCCATAGTTTTCATTACCACATTAATTTTTTTGATTCTCCCTCGAAAAGGAATAAACTAAAACCCAAAACAATCTCTATGAGATAACAAGCTTTTGTATTTCCATAATAAATTTGCTTTATTAGAATTACTATTAAAACCTAAATCTCTGTTTTCATTTGCTTTTTTTATTACTTCGCATAAATTATTTTCGTTTCAAAGATTACTTAGGCCCTACTTCAGAAGAACAATTAGATATATTCGGCAGTTTGCCTAGGGAAAGAACAAAAATTCTCTATAAAGATAAAAAAGTATTGGAAGAATATGAAATTGAGGCGAAAGTTAAATTAAGAGAAGGACTTGTTGCTCAGGAAGTTTTAAAAGAAGCAGAAAGAAATTATGATTTAATTGTAATGGGTAGAAAAGGACAAAGAAGTTCTACATTTGGCCACAATTTAATTCCAATTGTTCAACAATCTACAATCCCGGTTTTAGTCATTAAATCAAAATAATTTAAAAATTACCAAATGGAAGAAGAATTAATTATTAATAACTCAAGAAAATTATATTTGCCAATCTATTTAATGATGATTATTTTAATTGCTATTATAGGTTTCATAAAATTTTACGATTTATCTTTAAATAATTTGGCTTTTACAGGAGCAGGCGTGTTTATTATTTTAAGAATATGCATAACTGAAATTCATAGAAAGTTTGAATCTTATAAAATCACCCCGCATTATTTAATAGACTCCAAGGGCATAATTACTAAGAAGACAAAAAAAAATTTTAATTAGTTACATAGTTGATATTGATTTAAAACAATCTTTTTGGCAGGTGTTGCTCAGGTATGGAAGTGTTGAGATTCATGCTGCTTCTGGTGCGAATACTATAAGAGTTAAAAATATTAACAGGCCAGATAAATTTATAGATATTTTAGAAGAAACAGTAAGTAGAAGAGCAAATCAGATTCATAAAAACGAATAAGTAATGAAGAAGGCTCCATAAACTTTTATTAGAAATTATGCATTCAACTAACTAAATCTTTTTAATTTAAATTTCCAAAATAAGGATAAATATTTGGGTTTTAGTCCAGCACAGGGCTTTCAGCCCCATATACGCCCCCACCCCGAATCGAACGGGGATGGCCCGAAGGCCCCAGATCTCAAGTCTGGTGCAATACCATTATGCGATGGAGGCATTAATATTAGAATAAATTGAGAAGTTTTAAAGCTTACTATTTAAATTCAAAACCCAAAAACCCTTTTTAAAAAAGATTTTTTAATTATTATTGGATTATCATTTTCATCAATAATTTCATATTTTATCACTGGCTTTTCTTTAAGTATTGGGGCTTTTTCAGCAAGTTCTTTGTTTACTATTTCAAGTGCTCTTTCAATTGCTGCTTTTGAATATCCCTGATTGATAAGAGCCCATTTAAGAGAATCAGAAGTATAACCTTTTTTCAAATTTTTCTTAAAATAATTCGCAAGCTTTCTTTTGTATGTTTCTGCCATAAATTTATGGAGAAAAATCAAGTTTAAAAATTTAGTTGTGATTTATTTTATTATATGCTCATTTGCCTTTTGGAAAGGTGGCGAATTAATCAGGATTGCTTTAAATGTGCCAACAAACTTATATTCTGTATTTGCAGGAATTAAAATTAAATCCCCGGATTTTCCTTTAATAGTTTCATTAATGGTTATTTTCCCCTCTAAAATATAATATACTCTATCACTACTTGTTTTTGTCATCTCCTTATGATTTTTACCTTCACTTGTTGCTACACTTAACTTTTGACTATGTTCACTTGTTATAAAATTCTTAACTGAATAAGTATTAGAAATTTTCCTAATAATTCTGTTTTCTTTTTTGAATAATTTTATTTCCATTTTATTTTACATCTTCACAGGTTTTTCTTTTTCATAAAACTCAACTGCATGTTTAAGTCTTGTCCTTGATTCTGAATAAATTGTCAGAAGTTTTTCGCGTTTTTTTACTTTATCTCCTACATGAAAATAAAGATAAAGCCCAGAAAATTTATCCACAGGGCAGCCGGCAATTCTTGCCAAAGAATTTATTTTTTTATTATCTATCTCATAAATCTTTCCTGACTTTTTTGATAAAATATTTTTTTTAAATTTCGCTGGTGCAATATCTTTTAATTGTCCATTTTGGGCTTTAATAATTTGTTTGAATTTTTTAAATGCTTTTCCTGAATAAAGGATTTCTTTTGCCATTTCAATCCCTTTACCTTTTTTTGCTTTGCTGGTCATTTCTAAAAGTTCTCCTGCTAAAAATAAAGATTTTTTTTCTAAATCTTTGGGGCTTTTTTCTTTAAGATCTAAAACTTTGAGCACATCAACCAATTCTAATGCCGGACCAATCCCATTCCCTATTGGCTGACTTCCATCAGTCAAAACAACCTTTAATTTTTTATGAAAATATTTCCCAAGCTTTTCAAATTTTCTCTTTAACCCCTGTGCTTTTGATTTATTTATTTTTGCGGTCTCCCCGCAAGGGATATCTATAAGAATATATTTGCTTCCCACAGCAAGTTTTTTTGACATTATCGACGCCAATAACTGAGCTTCAGGATCTATTTTCAGTATTTTTTCAATTTTGATTATTTTTGAATCTGCCGGGACCATGCCCAAAGCCCCGCCCCAAACCATACAAGCATCTGTTTTTTTAACAATCTTTTTCAATTCTTTTATAGAAAATTCTATGTCTGCAATTGTTTCTATAACATCTACTGTTCCTGCTGCACTAGTGATTGCTTTTGAAGAAGTTTTTGGCATCATTAAACCAGCAGTAGCGCAAATTGAAACTATTATGGGCGTGGTCCTATTTCCTGCAACCCCTCCAATTGAATGCTTATCAATTATAGGTTTATGATTTAATGTAAGCTTATTTCCTGACTTCAATATTGCCTTTATCAAATAAATAGTTTCTTTCATAGTCATATGTTGTTCATACATTGCTGAGATAAAAAGTGCGATTTCTGGTTCAGATAAAGAATTATTTACAATATCTTTAATAATTTCATTTATTTCTTTTTCAGACAGTGCTTTTTTATTTAATTTTTTCTTTATGAAAACCATGCTTTTCGGAGTTGGCGCAAGTTCCACGTCTACTTTTTGTCCAATCTTTAAATTTAATATTTTTTTAAGTTCTGACGAAACTGCGATTTCATTTTCCCCAACTAACCCTTTGATAGTATCAATGATTGTGGAAAGTTCTTTTGGTGGGTTTGAAAGTGTTTTAATAGAAACCCTATCCTTAGTATGAACTCCCATTTTACTTGCTGTTTTTTCATTGAACATCGCTACTGGTAATCCGGCAGACCATGTCAAAAGTTTAATTTTTAATTCCATTGTTTTATATGAGGAAATAATTTTTATATTTATCCAGATAAATTATGGATGTTGTTGCATAAAAATCCCAGGAGATTTCCTGTTCCTATAAATTTCAAGTATTATAAGGAGGTAGGCTAAAATTAAAGGCCCGAGGATAAATCCTAAAATACCAAAGAGAAATAGTCCTCCAATCATTCCAACAAGAATCAGTGAAGAATGTATTTTTGTCCTTTTTGAAACAATTACTGGTCTTATAAAATTATCAATTGACGAGGAAACTAAACCAAATATTGCAACCCCCACAGCAGGAAAAGTATTCCCTGCAATAAAAAGATAAATTATAACAGGAATCCATATAAGTGTTGTTCCAATAATCGGAAAAATCCCTGCTAAAGATGCGAGTAGTGTAAGGATTAAAGCATTGGGAACTTTAAAAATAAAAAATCCAACCCCAACAACAAGGCCTTGGAGCAGCCCTATAACAACCTGCCCATAGATGACCGAAGAGGTTATCCCTTTTGAAGATTCAAATAACTTTGTTTCAACATCTTTAGAAAAAGGCAACAAGCTTTTTATATAAGTTATAAGCTGTTCCTTATCTCTAAGCACAAAGAAAAATGTAAAAAATACCACCAAAAATTGCAAGAATAAACCAGGGAAATTAAGTATTAACTGTGAAAGGGAATTCATTAAAGAATTAGTCATTTTAGTAACAAAAGAATGGAGAATAGAACCGATCTCTGCTGAAAATTCTTCTGAAGCAAATAACGACGGGAAAATGTTTTGAAGTGGCGCTACAAAATCTATTTGTTGAGAAGCAGTATAAATCTTAATGGATTGTTTTATAAGAATAGGGGTTAAAAACCAGAGAGGCAAAATTATCAGCAGGATTAAAAAAAAACAGATTAAAGTAGCTGAAAGATTTTTTGAATTTGTAAATTTGTGAAGTAGATTATATAGGGGATTAAAAATAAACGCTAAGATAACTCCAACGATTATTGATAATAAAATTGGTTTTAACAAAAGGAAAGATAAAACTATGAGTATGGCCAAAATAACTGTGGTTGTAATTTTCCTTAAATAAATGTCTTCCATTTGTTACTGATAATAGGTAGTTTAAATTTATAAAGGTTTGTGGGTTGTAAAAAGTTTGTAGGGAATTGTAAAAGTTTTCTACTTAAAAATTTTGTAATTTAATACAAAAGATTTAAAAGTAAAATTAAATAATAAAAGATATGAATTTCATAAAAAAGATTTTTGATGGAAAAATTGATGAAGGGGTGCATTTACAATTTCAAAAATTTAGCAAAGGAGAATTTCTGAATCGGGCGGTGATTGAGGCAAGGAAAACCGGGAAGGGTTATTCAATTAAAACTTCGGCTGAGTTTGTTAATGGATTGGTCAGGATTGTTGCTGAGAAGTTGGGCGAAGAGCGTGCAAGAGTTACAGGTGCGGTTGTTTCTACAAGTGATTTAACAGGGGAGCTGGAGTTTCATGACAAGAAACAGTTTCAGGGTGTTAAGAGATATTTGATTGATAAAGAAATGTCTGGAAAAGAGATAATTGAATTGCTGGATAAATTTCCAAAAACATTTTTTGCATTGAGTTTTGAGGGAGGAGATAGTATTTTGAAAACAAAACCAAAAGCCCCTAAATCTGCAAAAGCAAAAAGTAAAGATAAAAAAGCAAAACCAGATTTTTGCAGATTGAAAACAACTGACAAGGAATTAGTAAATAGTTTTGTTTTTGAGAAGCCGGATTTTAAGAAAGCAGAGATAACTCATACTTTTTTTATTGACAAAATAATTCCTCCAGAGGGAGAGAGTGATTTTGTAAAGATTCGTGAAATGGCAAAAAGAAGCGGCAAGATTGTTAGAGAAGCTTTGATTGACGAGGTTGAGATGAAGAAAGAATTTGAGTTTGAGGCATAGGAAGATTTTTAAATAAACTTTCTTCAGGGAGAATATGAAATTAGGTTATTTTATCCCAAAAATAGAGTCATTTGTGCCAATTGTATCTGGAAGGAACATGGCTCAAGCAATGATTCAAAATCCTACTCAAAGAGATTTAGAAGCTTACGGAAAGGACTTAGGGGCGGTTTCAAGAAATGTTTGTCAAATTCAAGAAGCAAAAAGAGTTGCATTATCAGGGTTTTGTGCACTTGCTATAAATCCTTTAATTGGAGCAGGAGTGTGGGCAGCATATAGTTACGGCATGGATTTAATTACAAAGTATATAGAAAAAGATAGAACTTGAGGCATAGGAAGATTTTTCTTATAAACTATATTGAAGAATAGTAATAACCAATTGAACATGTTTTTTTCTGCATTAACTCCTTCTATTAATTCTACTAAATCATACATTCCTTTTGCATAAGAAAGATTAATCTTTTCATGTCTTGTCAACACTTATTTTCTGGTAAAGAACTCTCTCAAAACACTCACCGAATGTTTTATAAATCAACTTTTTCTCCTTATTTTATTCCAGGGATTAAATAAAATGTTATCCGCAACAATATTGAGAAATGCCTACAAGAAAATCACCACGAAAAGGAAGTTTGCAGTTTTGGCCGAGAAAGCGGGCCACTAAATTTTTGCCTAGAGTGAACTGGGATGCGATTGATTCTGGAAAAAACCTCAAGGGATTTATTTGTTACAAAGCAGGCATGGCTTCAGGATATGTAAAAGACAATACTCCTGATTCTATGACTAAGGGGAAGAAAATCATTATTCCTTTGACAATTCTTGAATGCCCTCCTTTAAAGATATTCTCTGTCAGATTTTATAAAAACGGCAAGGTTAGTAAAGATGTGCTGACAGAAAATCTGGACAAAGAACTGAAAAGAAAACTAAAGCTTCCGAAAAAAAGCAAGGGAAAAATTGAGGATGTCAAAGATTATGATGATGTTAAAGTTATAGGCTATTCTATTGTTAAAAAAACCGGGTTGAAAAAGAAACCAGATTTGATTGAGATTGGACTTGCTGGAAGTGTTGAAGAAAAAATTAATTTTATTAAAGAAAATTTAAGCAAGGAAATTTCTGTTCTGGATGTTTTTGAAAAAGGTCAGCTTGTTGATTTAAGGGGTTTGACAAAAGGAAAGGGTTTTTCAGGACCTGTAAAAAGATTTGGAATTAAGCTGAAATTCCACAAGTCAGAAAAAGGTCGTAGAAGACCGGGAAGCCTGGGACCATGGCATCCTGCAAGAGTTATTTTCAGAGTTCCTATGGCAGGACAGCTTGGGATGTTTACAAGAGTTATTTATAATAATAAAATAATTGACATCGGAAAATCATCTGATAAGGAATTACAAAATATTAAAAATTATGGGAATATTAAAACAGATTATATTCTTGTGAGAGGCTCTATTCAGGGTTCTGCAAAAAGGCAATTAATTATCACGCATCCCTTAAGACAAACTAAAAAACAAATTAAAAAAGATTATGAATTATTGGAGATAAGATAATGAAATATCAAGTTAATAAAAAAACGCTAGATGAAGGAATTCATGAACAAATAAAAATGGAAATTAATAATTTAGAAAGTAATTTAATAAAACATGTTAATTTTGTGAAAGGCCACATAAGAATAGAAAATGAGATAGAACTTGGAAAAGGCAAAGAAATAAAAGAATTAGCTATTAAAAATTTTCCACATCATGTAATTGGGATTGGAAATCGTCTTGCATGTTTAGAGAGTTTTGGTTATTTTTTGGATGTAAAAGAAGTATTCAAATATCAAAAAGTGGTTTCAGAGATAATAAATAATTGCTTGGAGGACCTTAAAAATTATCAGCTATAAAATGAAAGCAAATATATTAACAATTGAAGGGAAAAAGAAAACTGCAATTGATTTGCCTAAATGTTTTTCTGCTGAGATTAGGGAAGATATTGTTGCGAAGGTTTTAGAAGCTAAAAAAACAAAACAGCCTTATGCACCGTCGCCTGTGGCAGGAAAGCAACATTCAGCAAGTGGAAAAATAAAACACAGGAGACATGTTTGGAAAACTCATTATGGCCAGGGGATTTCAAGAATTCCAAGAAAAATAATTTCAAAAAAAGGGAGCAGATTTAATTGGATAGGTGCTGAAGTTTCTTCAACTCGTGGAGGGAGAAGAGCCCACCCTCCAAAAATTCTTTCAATGATTAATACTAAAAGAATAAATAAAAAGGAATTGAAAACTGCTTTAATTTCTGCAATAAGTGCAACAGCGAATGAAAAAGAGATGATTAAAAGATATGAAAGACTGAAAAATAAAAAGATAGATAATCTTCCATTAATTGTTGAACCAAAATTAGTTTCTCTGAAAACAAAAGATTTGATTTCAAGTTTGAAAAAAATTCTTGGCAAGGATTTGTTTGAATTGGCTTTGCAGAAAAAATCAGTTAGAGCAGGGAAGGGAAAATTAAGAGGAAGGAAATACAAATCAAATGCAGGATTATTATTAGTCACCGGGAAAGATGAAAAATTAAAAACAAATGCTTTTGAAGTTGTTGAAGTTAAATTTTTAGGAGTTGCTGATTTGGCGAGAGGAGGAGTTGGGAGATTGACTATTTATACTGAAGGTGCAATTAGAGAACTTGTAAACAAGTTCGATAGTTCGTCTAAAAGCCAAACTAAAGAATCTGGAGAAAAATTAAAATGATAGTATTAGACATGGAATCAAGTGGATTGGATACAGGAAAATGCGGAATCTGGCAAATAGGTGCAATAGAATTAGAAAATCCTGAAAACCAGTTTTTAGAGGAAGCGCGAATTGATGATGAAGACCAAGTAGAAGAAGGAGCATTAAAGGTTACAGGAAAAACAGAAGAAGAATTAAGAGACAAAAATAAACAATCACAAAAACAGTTGATTTTAAATTTTATGGAATGGGCAAAAACTTGTAAAACAAAATTAATTGTAGGGCACAATGTAGGGTGGGATTTTTTCTTTATGAGAAATAAATGTTGCAAATATAATGTGGTAACTGAATTTATGGAGGTAGTAGGTCATAATGTAATAGATACTTATTCTGTTGCACAAATAAAATATTTAAAAATAAATGGAAATTTTGCATTTAAAGAAAATGGTCTAGGGAAAATGGGTCTTAAAAGAGTATTAAAATTATGTGGATTAAAAGATAATAGAATGCATTTAAATGATAAGGAAGAGGTAGATAATGAAGGAACTCCTCACAACGCACTTGAAGATGCTAAACTTACAGCAGAATGTTTTTCAAGATTAATATATGGGAAAAATCTTTTTCCAGAATATGCTGAATATGAAATACCAGAGGAGTTGAAAAAAGAATGAAAGCAAATCATAGATTTTCATTCATCCAAACACAAAGAAAGGTGTTACAGAGAAAGGGATCATTCCCTATAGGGGCGTCAGCATCTTTGATGCAAGTAAATATCGGGGGTTATTTTTAATGAAACCAATAGTAACTGAAAAAGCTGTTATGATGATTGAAGCACAGAATATTTTGACATTTGAAACAGGAAAAGATAAAACAAAAACTGAAATAAAAAAAGAAATTGAAGAATTGTTTGACGTGAAAGTTGAAAAAGTGAGGAGTTTGATTAGAAGAAATAAAAAATGTGTTTATGTTAAATTAAATAAAAAATTTCCAGCTATTGATGTGGCGACGAAGCTGGGGTTAATGTAAAATGGGAAAAAGAATAATTCAACAGCGAAGAGGAAGGGGAACTCACACTTATAAAGTTCGGAGAAAGGCATTTAGATTCAAGCTTCAGTATCCACCAAGACTTTCCGGAGAAGGAAGTGTGATTAAACTTTTTAATTCAGCAGGACATAGTGCTCCTTTGGCAAAAATAAAATATAGTGACGGAACTTTTTTTGTGCCTGCGTTTAAAGGCATGGTTGAAGGACAGAAAATAAGTTTTGAAGATGCAAAAATAAATAAAGGAAATATTATGAAATTGAAAGACATTCCAGTAAAAACTAAAATTTATAATATTGAATCAAGACCAGGGGATGGGGGGATGTTCATAAAGAGTGCTGGAAATTCTGCAGTTATTAATAAAATTATTGGGAAAGATGTTTTTGTTTTAATGCCCTCAAAAAAAGAAAAAAAGTTTAATCAAAATTGCCGGGCAATTATTGGCATAGCTGCTGGAGCAGGCAGACTTGATAAACCTGTTATTAAAGCCGGGAAAAAGCATCATATTAAAAAGTCAAAAAGTAAATTATGGCCAAGGACATCTGCAGTAAAGATGAATGTAATAGACCATCCTTTTGGTTCAGGAAGGGCGAAGAATGTGAAGAGCAAAATTGCCAAGAGAAATGCGCCTCCTGGAAGAAAAGTTGGATTAATAAGGCCTAGAAGAACAGGTAAAAAGAAATAAAATGGAAATACAAAAAAAACAATTTGCATACAAAGGCAAGGCAATTGAAGAATTAAAATCTTTAGATGTAAGAGAATTTGCAAAGTTAGTCAGGTCAAGGCAGAGAAGAACTATTTTGAGGAATTTCCAAAAGGTTGAGGATTTTATTAATCGGAGCAAGATAAAAATTGAAAGAAAAAAACCAATAAAAACTCATCAAAGAGATTTGGTTGTTGTTCCGGAGATGGTTGGATGGAAAATATTCATTTATAATGGAAATAAATTTGTTCCTGTGGAAGTTACAGGAGAAATGCTTGGACATAAATTTGGAGAGTTTGCCCCGACAAGAGCAAGGGTAAAGCATGGAAAAACCGGGGTAGGTGCAACTAAAGGAACTAAACACAAGGCTAAAAAATGATAACTAATAAAATAACTGGGAAAAAATATGAAAAAGGTATTGGATTTTGTAGAGAAGAAAATATGCCAACTGCCCAAGAGATTATTTCCTGCTCTCCTTCTAAAATAACCACAATTCATTTTGGTGGTCAAAACATAACATATGAAGAATTAATTGAAAAAAATATTCTTCCTTATTTTGAAAAAGAAGCGATTAATTCTTGCGTTGTTTTTCCTCTTCAAACACCTTTTCCTATATGTGAACCCGCATCAACACAAGAATTAGAGATTATCAAAAGGAATCTCTCAAATAAAGGATTAGATGTTTTACTATATGATAAAACATTTGCAATTAGATTATAAAATGGGAATTAATACAGAAAAACCAATGACAAAACAAGAATCAAAAAAACAAGGAGTAGTTGGTGCTATAAAACAAAAAATTGATTTGGCTAAAGTACCTGTTGAAAAGAAAACAGATGAAAAAAAAGATAAGCAATTAACTACTGGGAAAGTCTCTGAACCAAAAGATGAAGTAAAACCTGATTATAAAAACTTGGCACCCAAGGGTGTACACCACCGAGTAGGTCCAGAGGAAGGAGGTGCGAGTACCTCTTCGCCAAGTAGGTCTGAAAGAAGCCCTTCTGTAAAAGAAGATATAAACATAGAGGACAAAAAAAAGAAACCAATACAAAAAAAACCTGTTGTTAAAAAAACCGAGGCTGTTGTAAATGCAAGGAGTCTTCCAATCTCAACAAAATATTCTATGGCGATTTGCAGATTTATTAAAAACAAGAAAATTGGGAAAGCAATAGTTGATTTAGGACAAGTTATTACGAAGAAAAAAGCAGTACCAATGAAAGGCGAGATTCCTCATAAAAAAGGCAGAGGAATGATGTCAGGAAGATATCCTAAAAAAGCTTCAGAGCATTTTATTGAAATATTGAAAAGCCTGCAAGCAAACGCTAATGCTAATGAAATAGAGAATCCGAGAATTGTTGAAGCTGTTGCAAATCTTGCCTCAAGACCTTATGGGAGATTTGGAAGAATAAGGAAAAAGCGAACTCATGTTAAGTTAGTTGCTAAAAATAAATTAAATAAAGAAAAGGAGAATAGAAAATGAGTTTAATTAATGTTAAAACAAAAATATATTGTAATTTTAAAATTGATGGGTATGTTGCTTGCTTAGAATATACTGCCAATGAATCTCAAAAAGAAATTGGATTATTGGTTCCAAAAGAATTAAGGAGAAAAGACCAAGCTACTTCAAATGCTCTTAAATATTTATTCACTCAAAAAAAAGAAAGTCCTTTTATTGTAAATATAGGGGAACTAGAAGAAATTCTTTCTCCAAATTTTGTAGAAGATATTAAAAAATCAAATTTACCTAAAAAAATTAAACAAAATATTCAAGGAATTTAATATGGAAGAGAAAAAAACAGTTCAGTTTAAGAAAGAAGAATTTGCGATTAAGGAATCTATAAAAAATGCACTTGGAAAGGGAAAAGTGAGCAAGGTTATTATAGAGTATACGCCGGTGGGAGAAAAAATAATTATCTCTACTCATAAGCCAGGGTTGGTAATTGGAAGAAAGGGTGTGAAAATCGGGGAACTAACTCAAATGTTAAGAACTGAATTTAAACTTGAAAATCCTCATATTGAAATAGATGAAATAATGCAACCAGAACTTGACGCCCAGATAATGGCAGATGAAATTGCTCTTTCGTTGGAAAGATTCGGGCCTTTGAGGTTTAAGGTTACTGCATACAGAACATTGCAAAAAATAATCAAGGCAGGGGCTTTGGGAGTTGAAATAAGATTAAATGGGAAACTTCCGAGTGCAAGAGCAAGGTCGTGGAGATTTGCACAAGGATATTTAAAGAAAACAGGGGACAGTGCAAAGGTTGTTGACAGGGCGCAATCAAGAGCACAGACAAAACCAGGAACTGTGGGAGTGAAAGTGAGTA
Organism: Nanobdellota archaeon; assembly: GCA_030611805.1. GTDB lineage: Archaea > Nanobdellota > Nanobdellia > Pacearchaeales > GW2011-AR1 > JAUWPB01. The sequence goes on from JAUWPB010000001.1 coordinate 76,337, forward strand.
TCTTGTCTCCAGATGTTGAATTAAAAGATAGAATCAAGATTGACGACGAACTTATAAAAAAATTAAAGGAAAATTCAGAAGTTGCACCCAAGGGTGTACCCCCAAGTACTGGATTAGGGGGCAAAGAAAAACCAAAAACCAAAAAAGTAATTAAAAAAGTAAAGAAGGATAAAAATTAAAATGGCAACTTTAAAATTCAAAGACATACAAAAATTAAGCAAACAAGAAAGAGAAAAGAAATTTAAGGAATTGAAAATGGAATTGATTAAATCAAAAGTTAAATCCTCAAAAACAGGGAGTTCAAAGATTAAGGAAATTAAAAAAATAATTGCCAGAATACTCACGCTCAAAAAACACAATGGAAATATGTCCAAAATGTGGCTTGCCTGAGCAAGCATGTGTATGTGAACAGATTGTTAAAAGTTCGCAAAGAGTAAAGATAACGACAGACAGAAAGCGATATGGGAAAATCGTGACTGTTGTTACAGGATTCGAGAGTGGAATCAATGTGAAGAAAATCGCAAAGGCTCTGAAAAACGAGTTGGCCTGCGGTGGGACTTACAAGGGTAACATGATTGAACTCCAAGGAGACCACAGAAAGAAGATAAAAGAACTGCTGGTCAAGTTGGGGTTTGAGGAAGAATCAATCTCTGAATAAACAAAAAGCATACACAAACAAAAAAATAAAATGGAAAAAAAGAAAACAACAGAAGGAAAAATAGAGAAAAAATCAGAAGTAGTTGGAAATGTCTGCGATGACAGAAATTGCCATATCCATGGGAACTTAAAAACCAGAGGAAGAGTCTTTGAAGGAGAAGTTATCAGAAAGTTCCATAAGAGAATTACAATTGAATTTGAAAGAATGACTTATGTAAGAAAATATGAAAGATATAAAAAATCAAAAACAAAAATTCATGCACGGCTTCCTGTTTGTATGGAAGATGAAATCCATATTGGTGATTTAATAAAAGTGCAGGAATGCAGACCTTTGAGCAAGATAATTCATTTTGTGGTTATTGAGAAAATTAAATCAGGAGAAAATGGGAAATGAAAGCAATATCAGCAAGAGCAACAAGAGGATTGAATTTGGGTGCAAAGATGATTGCGTCTGATAATAGCGGAGCAAAGATTGTGAGATTGGTTTCAGTAAAAAGAGGGAAAGGGAGAAAGGGGAAGCAAGGATGTGCTAAGATTGCTGACTGGGTAAAGGTAAGTGTTAGAAAAGGTATTCCTGACATGAAAGGGAAAGTTTTTGATGCTGTTTTAATAAGGCAAAAAAAATCTTACAGAAGATTAAACGGAGAGAGAATTGCTTTTGAAGATAATGCTGTGGCAATTTTAAAAGATGATAAAGGAAATCCAAAAGCAACTCAAATTAAAGGACCAATTGCAAGGGAGGTATTAGAGCGATGGCCGAGTGTGGCAAAAATCGCTAGTATTGTTGTTTAAAATGAAAAAAGAATTTAGTAAACACTGGAAATCAAGCAAACAACCTCGGAAGCAGAGGAAATACAGAGCTAAAGCTCCGTTGCATATTAAAAGAAAATTTGTGGGAATTAATTTGTCAAAAGAATTGAGAAAGAAATATGGAAAGAGAAATATGGTTGTAAAAAAAGGCGATGTTGTGAAAGTTATGAGGGGCAAATTTAAAGGCAAGCAGGGGAAAATCACAGAAGTAAAATTAAAGATTTCAAAAGTCGCAATAGAAGGAATTCAGGTTAAGAAGATGGATGGTTCAAAAGTTAATGTGAGGTTGCAACCTTCAAATTTGCAAATTATTGAATTAAATTTAGAAGATGGAAAAAGAATGAAGAAAGAAAGAAAAACAACAGAAAAAAAAGAAGATAAAATAAAAGTTGAAGATAAAAAGATTGAAAAGGAAAAAATGCAAACACCTAAAAAGATAGATTCAAAGAAATTAAATAAGGAGAAGAAAAAATGAGAATAGAAGATAAAACAAGGGATTATTTAAAACCCATATTGGATGGAAATAAATATGTAGAAACAGGAATGCTACTAATGATCCCCCAAATAGGAGAAGTTGCCATAACATCCCAATTGAAAAAGGGATTCAATGGGCATGATTGCCAGAGGGAATATTTCACATTCAAAAAAGATTTGATTTGGGGAAAAGTAACGAGGATCAACGGAAAATATTTTATAAAAACCACTAAGGGAGGCAACAATTTAAAATGGCACACTTAAAACGACACAAAGTTCCAAAGAGTTGGCCAATACCTCGGAAAGGCACAACATATGTAGTCAGACCTAACTTCAATATAAATAAAGGTATTCCGGTTTTAATTATTTTAAGAGATATTTTAAAAGTCGCCCAAATCAGAAAAGAAGTGAAAAAAGCAATTCACGCAAAACATATTTTGCTCAACAACAAGGTAGTCAGGGACGAAAAAAATAATGCTCTTTTGTTTGATACAATAGAAATTATTCCTTCTAAAAAATATTATAGAATTAATTTGTCTAATAAAGGAAAATTCAAAGTTCAGGAAATAAAACAATCTGAAGTGGATAAAAAAATATCAAAAGTTATTGATAAAAAAACTTTGAAAGGTAAAAAAACACAGTTAAATTTAAGTGATGGAAGAAATTTTCTGTCAGATATTAAATGCAAGGTTAATGATTCTGTTTTAATTGATTTTAAAAAAAGTAAAATAGAAAAATGTCTACCGTTAAAAGAAGGGGCAAAGGTAATGGTCTTTGCAGGGAAACATTCCGGGGAAACAGGGATTATTAGAAATATAAAACCCCAAAGAAAAATGGCGGGATTAAATATTGGCGAAAAAGAACTCAATGTTTTAATTAAACAATTAATGGTGGTTGAATAATGGAAAAAGGAACAATTGAAGAAAAAGTATTAAATGAAATGAACAGGGCATTTAAAGAACATTCTCATTATAGCATTGAAAAAAATGGAGAACTCAGTATTTTTGGTCCAGAAAAAATATCTCCTGAAGAATTTTATCAGCGAAAAAGAGATATGCAATTAAGTAAACCTTTGGAAGAAATTTCAGAGAGAGATGTAATAATTAGTGAACACAAAGGAAACCAACAGAAAGAATATGTTATACAAAAAGGAGAGGAAACTAATTTAATAAAAGCTTGTATTGATACTCTTGCAAAAGAAAAAAACAAATTAAATGAAGATTGCATTGCCTTAAAAACATATTTTATTGTTAAAGGGGGAAAAGAAATAATTTGTGATACTCTTCTGTCATTTCCTAAAGAGGATTTTCAATATCAGCATATTTATAAAAAGTTAAAGGGATGTGGAGCAATATAAAAATGTCTAAAGAAAATATAATGCGTGAAATAAAAATTGAAAAGGTTGTTTTAAGTACAGGCGGGACTGGAGAGGATTTGGAAAAAGGAGTTAAGCTTCTTAAAATTCTTACTGGGAAAAAACCTGCAAAAATGAAGTCCAAGAAAAGGATTCCTTCCTGGAGTGTTCGACCAAATTTAGAAGTTGGCACAGTTGTGACTATTAGAAAAAATCCGGAAGAACTTTTGAAAAGAATGTTAATCACAATAGATAATGTTCTAAAGAAAAAACAAATAAGTGAAAATAATTTTTCTTTTGGTATAAAAGAATATATAGAAATTCCCGGAGTAGAATATCAAAGAGATATTGGGATAATGGGCTTTGATGTTACAGTTGTTTTTAAAAGGACCGGGAGAAGGGTTAAGTTAAGGAAAATAAAAAAAGGAAAAATCCCAAAAAAACATATGATTAGCAAAGATGAAATAATTAAATTCATGGAAGAAAAATTCCAGACGAGGTTTGAATAATGACAGCAAGTGATTGGAGAAAAATATTAAAACAACTTGAAAATAAGCCACAATTAAAGGCAAAGTTTTTGAAACACTGCAAGCCAAAAGAGAGAAAGATTGGAATCGCTGTAAAGAAATGCGAGAGGTGTGGAAGATTCGGGGCTCACATAAAATCATACGGATTAAATTTATGCCGACACTGCTTTAGGGGAATCGCAGAAGAAATCGGATTTCAAAAATATAGTTAAAATGGAAAATGAAATTTTGTACACAGGAGATTGCCCAAATCCAGGGGATTTTGAGAAAGTTCAGGAAAACTTAGCAAGGCTTATTAAAATGCAAGACGAATTTTATGAACAGAAAAAGAAACAACCTCTTCAACCAATTAAATATTATGAAAGGGGTTTAAACTAAAATGGAAATAACAAATATGGATAAAAAATTACAACAAGAATATCAGAGAGCATATACAGAAGATCTTAGAAGATGTCTTTTATTTACAAGAACGCGTGTTCCTATAGAAGAAGTTAGTACAGACACAATGAAAGCTAATATACAATGTGCAAGAGAATCTTATGAAAAAATACCTGATAAACAAGCAGTTTCACTTTTATTAGGGGATTTAAATCAACTTGAAAGAAAATATGGTGCGGAGGCTACAAAATGAGTCAAGACATAGTTGCTGATGCTTTGAATATGATAAGAAATGCCAAGAAAGCGAGAAAAGAAATTGTAAAGATAAATCGGATTTCAAATTTGTTGATTGAGATTTTAAAGATAATGAAACAAGAAGGTGCAATAAAGAAATATAAAATTAACAGCAAGGAAAAATATGTTGAGATTACAATCGGCGAGTTGTCAGAATGCAAGGCGATAAAACCGCGGTTTAGTGTTGATAAAACCCAGATTGAAAAATACCGAAGAAGATATCTGCCTGCGAGAAATTTAGGGACTATGATTATTTCAACTAACAAAGGTTTGACAACTCATGAAGAAACTCAAAAAGAACAAACAGGGGGATGCTTGATTGCATATTTTTATTAAAATGGAACAAACAATACACCCTCACGAAATGATGGCAGACTTTGTAAATAAATATGAATCCCGAATAAAACCTGTGCTTCAAAAAGGAAAAAATATTAATGATTTGATTGGCTTAATATTTGAACAAGATTTAAGATATAAAGAAATGGGAAGTTTAACAATTCAACCAAACCCAAAAGCTCAGGCTCATTATCGTCTCGCGATTAATTTTCTTGGACAATTAACAATGAAAACGCTGACTCAAGATCTTTTTAAATTTGGAATTGAAAGGGTAGAAGCACAAGTTAAAAAGTTAAACACAATATTGCATGAAGATTCACATTATAAATTATATCGAGAGGAATCAAGATGAAAAAAGAATTATTTCAAACAATTGAAATTCCAGAAGGAGTGGAAGCAAGTATAGACTGGGGTAGTGTAACTGTGAAAGGTAAAGAAGGGGAAAATAAAAGAACATTTAATCTTGGGAAATTAGATTTTGAGAAAAAAGAAAACAAAATAATTATTGGAAATAAAAAGGCAACAAAAACTGAAAAGAAAATGATGAACACAATTGCGTCTCATATAAATAATATGATTAAAGGTGTGCAGGAAAAATTTGAATACAAATTGAAAGTATGTTTTAGCCATTTTCCTATGAATGTTAAAATAGAAGGCAATGAAGCGGTAATAAAGAATTTTTTAGGAGAAAAAATCCCAAGAAAAGTGAGAATTCCTGAAGGCACTGAAGTTGTAATTGATAAGGATATTATCACTGTCAAATCTACTGATAAAGAATTAGGGGGACAGGCTGCAGCAAATTTTGAAACAGCTACGAGAATTATTGGCAAAGACAGAAGGGTTTTCCAGGACGGGATTTATATTACAAGTAAATGTGGGAGGGAAATTTAAAATGGTTAAATTTTTAAGAAGAAGCTGGGACAGATATTCAAAACTTGGAAAAGGAAGAAAGAAAAAACAGGTTTGGAGAAAGCCAAGAGGCAGAGATAATAAAATGAGAGAAAAAAGAAAAGGATATCCTGTAGTAGTGAGCATAGGATATAAAAAACCTGGAAAGAAGATTGATGAGAAAAAATTAATTATTATGAATGTTAGAGATTTGAACAAAGTTAAAGAAAATAAAATTGTAATAATTGGGAAAGTTGGAACAAAGAAAAAAATAGAAATAGTTAAAAAAGCAAATGAAAAGAAAATTAAAATTCATAATTTAAATGTTAAAAAATTTTTGAAGGAGTTAGAGAAGAAAGAAAAGAAAACAAAGGAGAAAGAAAACAAAAAACCAGAAAAGAAACCTGATAAAACTAAAAGCAAGGAGGAGAAAAAATGAACCTACGCAAGAAAAAAGAATTAGCTGTAAGGACTTTAAAAGTTGGAAAAGAAAGAATTGTTTTTTTGCAGTCAAGGTTAGAGGAAATAAAAGAAGCAATTACTAAACAAGATATTCGGGACTTGAAAAAAGAAGGAGGAATAATTGTAAAAGAAATTAAGGGAAGAAAAAAGATTAAGAAGGTGGGTAAAAAAAGAGGTCCTGGGAAAATAAGAAAAAAAGTTAATAAAAGAAAACAAGAATATGTTAAAATGACCAGAAAATTAAGGAAATACACTGGTGAAATGAAAAAGCAAGGAAAATTATCTAAAGAAAATGTTGAAGATATTAAAAAGAAAATAAGAAACAGAATTTTTAGAAGCAAGGCACATTTGAAAACTTATATTGGAGGATTGAAAAAATGAAAATAGAAAATGAAATTAAATATATAGAAATCCGGAAAGACTGGGAAAAAGTAACCAGAGCTGATAAAGTGATTGCGAATGAGGGGCTTCAAGAAGGATTTTTCTTTGGAAAAAGATATCTCCCCCACTCTGGTACAAAGCTTATACAAAAAGAGTTCCCAATTTTAATAAGAAGAGAAATAAATTCAATAATTGAGGATGTCGTTGGTGAAGCAATCATTGTCCATGATCAGGGAGTTTCAGGAGATTATGACAAATTAGATAAATTTTTAAGAACGGAGTGTAATGCATAAAAATGAAAACATTAAAACGAAGAAGAAAAGAATGTAAAACAGATTACGGAAAAAGGATTAAATTGCTGAAAAGCGGGAAGCCAAGAATTGTTTTTAGAAGAACAAACAAGTATGTTATTGCACAATATGTAACAAGCAAAGAAGCGCAGGATAAAGTTGAAATAGGAATTAGTTCAAAAAACTTGTCAAAATATGGATGGTCAAAAGAATTTTCAGGGAGTTTAAAATCAACATCAGCATCATATCTTACAGGATTATTAATGGGTAAAAAAATTATAAAACAAAAATTAAAAACCCCGATTGTTGATTTTGGGATGGCCAGAATATTGCATAAAACAAGGGTTTATGGTTTTTTGAAAGGATTAATCGACGCGGGAATTGATATAAAATGTAAAAAAGAAGCTTTTCCAGGTGAAGATAGAATAAAAGGAAAACACATGAAAAAAGATTTTTCAAAAATATTTGAAGAAATTAAATCTAAAATAGAAAAAGAATAATGGAAGAAAAAATAAATACAAGTTCGGGAAAAGATGAATATGCAGAAAAACCTGAAGAAGTTTTAGAAGAATCAGAATTAAAAGAACTTGAAGAAATGAAAAAAGAAGTTGAAAAAAAGGTAAATGGAACAGATAAAGAAAGTTATAGGAATATGAGCCGGGCTGAAAGAGAGAAAAAAGCTCAGCAAGATGCAATATCTTCCTGGGAACCGAAAACAAAACTTGGGCAAGAAGTAAAAGATGGAAAAATAAAAAGTATTGATGAGATTTTAGACAGCAAAAGAAAAATTCTTGAAGCAGAAATTGTTGATTCGTTGATTGAGGTTAAATCTGAATTGAGCTCTATTGGTCAGTCAAAAGGAAAGTTTGGAGGCGGAAAAAGAAGAGCATGGAGACAAACGCAAAGAAAAACAAAAGAAGGAAATGTCCCAAGTTTTTCAACGCTTGCTATTGTTGGTGATGAAAATGGACATATTGGAATTGGCTCTGGAAAAGCTAAAGAAACTTTGCCAGCGAGAGACAAGGCCATAAGAAAAGCTAAATTAAATCTCATGAAAATAAAAAGAGCTTGTGCAGGATTTGATTGCTCTTGTTCAGAATTACATTCAATCCCATTTAAAATAACCGGAAAATGCGGTAGTGTTAAAGTAACTTTAATCCCTGCACCACAAGGGACAGGGTTAGTTGTTGGAAGAGAATTAAGAAAGATATTAAAACTTGCAGGAATTAAAGATGTTTATAGCAGAACCTCGGGGAGAAAAAGGACTACTTTTAATTTAGTTAAATCTTGTATTGATGCTTTGAAGAAAACAAATGTGGAGGCAGAAAAATGACAAGCATAGTTAAGTTAAAAGATGGAAGTAATTTAGTAACAGGATTAGTATATATTCTAAAGGGAGAGAATAAACAAGTGGAAGCAATTTTCACAGATTGTAATAAAAAGAATCTTGAATTTTTAGAAAAGTCTCCACAAGGTTTTGTAAAATATTTAGTAAAAGAAAATTCAATAGAAATGGTCAATTCAAGAATAGGTGTTGGATACAGACGTCTAAAAGTGAAGGATAATTTAAAGGGGCAAAAAATACCTAAAGAACTAATAAAAAATTTGGAGGATTTTAAATGATAGCAATAATCAGAATTCATGGAATGGTGAAAATAAAAAAAAGACTAGAGGAAACTTTGCAAAGATTGAGATTGAAGAGGAAGTATAGTTGTGTTGTTTTAGTTAAACCTAAGAAAGAGCAATTAGGGATGATAAAAAATATTAAGAATTTTGTGGCTTTTGGAGAAATTAACAAAGAAACTTTTGAGAAGTTAATTGAACAGCGTGGACAATTAATAAATAAGAAAAAGAAAATTAATTTTAAAGAAGTTGTTAAAGAATTAGAAAAAGGAAAGAAATATGAGGAATTAAACTTAAAACCATTTTTTAGATTGCATCCTCCTCGTAAAGGGATTGATAGTAAAAAACATTTTGGTGTTAGAAAAGGAGTCTTAGGAAATAACAAGGAAAAAATAAATGAATTAATTGGGAGGATGTTGTGAGATGGTAGAAAAAAAATTAATAATAAAAGGATTAGAATACTATACATCACATAGAGGTGGAACTGTTGTGGATACAGAAAATAGAAAAACAAGAACGATAGTTAAACAAGTTTATGACACAAGTTTTTTTGGAATAAGAAAAGTTTTAAGAGAATCAAAAATCATTACAGAGATAAGAGATAACGCAGAATATTCTGTTTATAATCAATTAATGGGGAGGATGTTGTGAAATGGGAAAGGTTGAATTAAACAAAATGCAAGATTATAAAGTTGAATTATATCCTGGACAAGTTATATTGGAAGGGAAATACCTGAATCAATTAGAAGATACACATGTTTTTGAACATGAAAAAAAAGGAGAAAAACATTACATATTAGTAGAAGGCCACTGGATGATTAAAGAAGAAGATATTATAACTCACAAAAATATTTCTTCTTTTCCAATCAAAGTTATTCCTGAAAAAAAGGCTTATCTGGTTAAAGGTTTACAGAAATTAATAGGGGGAATGTTGTAATGGGAAAAATAACTTATCAAACAATAGTTGGAGGAGAAAAAATAGCAATTTTTAGAGAAGGAGGAATTGTAGAAATTGGGCATAAAGAAAAACTAACAGGAGAATGTAAGTTAGATACATACCACAAAATTGCCGGAGGATACAAAAAGGTTCTTACTCAAACAGCTGAAGAAGGGAGTGTTTTGTATAGAGAATTAATGAGGATTTCAAAATGATAAAAACACACAAACGAACAAAATCATCAAAAATGCATGGAAGAGGTAGAGGGACTCATGGTTATGGAGAAAGAAAGAAACATAAAAAATCAGGGCATAAAGGTGGAAAAGGAATGTCTGGAAGCGGGAAGAGAGCAGACCATAAAAAAACTCTTGTGTTAAAAAAATATGGACATAAGTATTTTGGAAAACAGGGAATAACAAGCAGGGGAACAAAAAGAGATATTAGAAAAAGAATTAATCTTCAACAAATTGAATTAAATCTTGAAAAGTATGGGCAGAAAAAAAATGATGTGTGGGAAATTAATTTAAAAAATTATAAAATTCTTGGAACTGGCGAGGTTAAAAATAAATTAATTATAAATGCTAAAGAAGCTTCTAAATCAGCGATTGAGAAAGTGAAAAAAGCTGGGGGCGAAATAATAATTAAGAAAGGGCACACAAAGGTTGAAAAAGTTAAAGATAATGCTAAAGAGGAGAAAGAGGTTATTAAAAAATAATCATGGACTTAAGAAAAATATTTGATTTTATCCCGGAAGTTAGAAAACCAGATGAGAAAAAACTCGGCTTTAATGTAAAATTAAAATGGACTTTGATTATTTTAGTTTCGTTTTTTGTCCTTGCTAATATTTCTCTTTTTGGTTTGTCGCATAATGCTCTTGAGAGATTTGAGTATCTGGCTATAATCCTTGGAACAGATTTTGGGAGTATTATTTCATTGGGTATCGGACCAATTGTAATGGCATCTATTATTTTGCAGTTGCTTACTGGCTCAGGGATATTAAATATTGATACTGCAACTGTGGAAGGGAAGCGGTTTTTTGGCGGGCTGCAAAAATTATTGGTTTTCTTTTTTATAGTTTTTGAGGCAATGGTTTATGTTTTAATGCAGGGGCTTCAGGCAATGCCGGGACTTGCCCCATTACTTATTTTTCAGTTAATACTCGGGGGTCTGGCAATTTTTTACATGAGTGAAGTCTGCGAAAAATGGGGCTTTGGCTCTGGTGTTAGTTTGTTTATAGGAGCAGGTGTTAGCTGGAGAATATTCACAAGTGCTCTTCAATTTGTAAACCAACAAGGACGGAATTGTTTACTTGATTTTAAAGGAACACCATGTTCTGGGAAAATTTTAGTTATGATTCAATCAATAATAAATAAATATCCAATAGAATTTGTATCTGCACTTGGAGCAATTTTAGCGACTATCCTAATTTTCTTAATAGTTGTCTGGGCACAATCATTAAAAGTTGAACTCCCTTTATCGTATGGAAGAATCAGAGGGTATGGTGTTAAATGGCCTTTGTCTTTTTTTTATGCTTCTGTTATCCCGGTAATTTTGTGTGCTGCTTTAGTTGCCAATATCCAGCTCTTTGGAGGAATTATTGAAAATGCCGCAGCTCCGTGTTTTATAGAAGAAGGCGTCTGCACTGGCATGGCAAAATTTGCTTCACACCTGGGTTTTTTAGGGCATTTTGTTGAGGGGCAGCCGATTTCTGGTTTAGCCTTTTGGATGGGTTCAACTAATCTCTTAGAATTATTTATCAGAGGAGGATTTATGTTTAGGTATTTATTGCAAGGTTTCACACATATTTTATTTTTTGTATTTTTCTGTACAATCTTCTCTATATTCTGGGTTAAAACTTCGGGCATGGATTCAAAAGCACAGGCACATAAGATTGTTTCATCTGGATTGCAGGTAGCTGGATTCAGACAAGATGAAAGAATTTTGGAGAGCATTCTTGACAGGTATATTATGCCGTTGACAGTTATGGGCGGAGCAGCAATAGGATTGCTCGCTGCATCCACTGATTTGCTTGGGGCATTGGTTTCAGGAACAGCGATATTATTAGTAATCATGATTATGTTCCAGTTTTATCAAAACATTGCGCAACAACACCAGATGGATATGGCTCCTGCGATGAAGAAATTTATGCAAGGATAAACTTGCAAAATATAAAAATAAATTTTAACACAAGGGGGTTAAGATTTAAAAACCAAATTCCTATTATATTAAGATGGACAAAAAGGCAAGTTTTAAACCAATTATTTATGTAATGATTGCTTCAATGGCGATTGCTTTTTTTTGGAATAGCATGCCTGTTATAAAAAATACTGCGAATATGATTTTAGGTCCGACTGCAGGAGCTTTGCTTGATTGGAATCTGACTTATGGGATGATGATTCTTATTTTGATAATATCTTTATTTATGACTTTGCTTCAAAAATATGCAACAGATCAAAAAGAAATAAGAAGACTGAAAAAAGAACAAAAAGATTTGCAAAAAGACATGAAGGAATATAAAGACCATCCAGAGAAATTAATGGAGATGCAAAAGAGTTCTTTTCCTTTGATGATTGAGTTGATGAAACACAGCATGAGACCAATGATATTTACTGGTGTGCCTTTGATTTTATTTTTCAGATGGTTTATGGATTTTTTTACTGCCTTGGGAGACCCTAGATTTTTCGGTTTTTTAAGCTGGTTTTGGTTTTATTTAATTGGCTCAATGATTTTTAGTATAATTTTAAGAAAGATAATGAAGGTTGTTTGATATGAAAAACTCTATAAAAAAAGGTTTTGGATTTGGTCTGACTTCCGGCATAATTACAACCTTGGGGCTTATTGTGGGTTTGCATTCCAGCACAAATTCAGTTCTTATTATAATTGGAGGGATTATTATAATTGCCGTCGCAGATTCGCTTTCAGATTCACTCGGCATTCATATTTCTGAAGAGTTTAATCACAAGAATTCGCAAAAAGAAATTTGGGAAGCCACTCTTTCTACATTGTTTTTCAAGTTTGTCTTTGCAATGTCTTTTATTTTTCCATTTATCTTGCTAGAACTTTCTACTGCAATGATAGTCAGCGTTATCTGGGGGCTGTCATTAATTTCAATTTTTAGTTTTTACATAGCGAGGGAGAAAAAACAATCTCCTGTTAAACCAATAATTGAACATCTGCTAATAGCGATTTTAGTGATAGTCGCGACGCATTATGTCGGAGATTTTGTGAGAATTTATTTTGGGGGTTAAGAAAGTTTTAAAAATAGGTTAATTCTGTATTTTTATGAATGAACCACAACAAGAACTAATGTTTAAGTTAAGCATGTTTGAACAGCAAATGCAACAGCTTCAGCAACAGTTACAAGCAGTTGAGCAAGGGATAGTTGAGATAAATAATTTGAGTTTAGGGCTTAAAGAGTTGGTCGGTTCAAAGGATAAAGAAATTCTTGCGCCGATTGGGAGAGGAATTTTTGTTAAGACAAAGCTTGTTTCTGAAGAGCTAATTGTTGATGTTGGAGGGAAAAATTTTGTGAAGAAGAGCATTCCAGAAACAAAAAAGATAATTGACAAACAGATTACAAAGTTAGAAGGTGTGAAGAAAGAGTTGAATCAAAATTTGGAAGGAGTTAGTGGAGAGTTAATGGCAATGATGAATGAGGCACAGGCAAGAGAGATGGGCAAGAAGGAGAAATAAAGTATAATAATTCTTTTAAAGGGACAAATCCAGATATAAAAATGAATAATTCAGAAAAGGAAATTATAACTTCCACAAAACTAACATATGAACATTGGAGCGATGTGTTAAACATCCCCTATGAAATAATGAAAGGGGATATTGGGTTAGTATTCCCTCCATCTGTGATTACTTACACTAGTGATGGCAATTGTGAATGGTTAAGTATTGGATTTAATGATGACTCTTCAGAGAGAATTTATAGGGAATTTAAAAAAGAAAATATCTTCTTAATGGACGCTGAAGAAAAAGGCAGGTGTTCTGAAAGAAAATCTGCGATAGATAGATTAAATACTTTAAACCCGCGCATAATTAAAGGGATAATTAATGCAATAGATATAAAGACAGGGAAAATGCTTGCAGATTTTCTTAATCCTACAGCAGAAATAAAAGACCTCTACGACGGGAGAGATAAAAAATGAGAGAAGATTTAAAGAAGGAAATTGACGAATTTATTTTATATAAAGAATTTAAGAAAAGGAAAAAACAATTTGTGTATTCAAAAATTAGCAAATCTATTAAAAGAAATGCTCTTTTTATAAGTATTGTGACAACAGGTCTGGGGGCTTTATTGAGAAACCCTACTTTAATGTACTTTGGGGCTTCGGTTTATCAAGTGCAGACAGAATTTTAGTTAGAATTATTAATCTTTCCCCAAACTTCTTTATTTCTCTTTCTCTAAAACCTTTTTCCTCATCACAATAATATTTAAATAATGCAAAAATTTTTGAAACAAATGTCAACATCAATTGAAAGCTTTATGAAAACTGCTACAAAAGAACAGAGAGATTTATTATTTCAGTTAAGCAACACGGCCGAGCAGGAAAATAAATATGCGAATAAAGTAAATCAAATTTATAATTCTATGAAAAAAGGGATTTATTCTTCAGATGGGTTTAGTGTAACTGTTTGTGAAGATGCGGGGGATGCAATGGTTATCTCTGCCGGACATAGACAAGAATTACAAAGATTAAGAAAAGAAGTGAAAGGATGTATGGAAAAAGCAGTTGAACTTGGAATGGGACATTTAGGATTGATTCAAAGAAATTATGAACATTATGTTGGAAAACCTCTGACTAAATAAATTATTTATTTCTTCCCCATCCCATCTCTCCCACGAAAAGTTTTTTATATTAGAATTTATATTTATTAAAATGATGTTAGAAATAATTCTCATTGTGATAATAGGATTCTTGGTTGTTTTAATTTGGATTATGTATAAGATGGGTTTTCAGCGAGGGAGTTTTGAAAAAGAGATTGAGTGGCAGGAAAATCTTGTGCGGATAAGACGGGATGTTGCAAACAGGCAGAGGGTTGGAATTAAAGGGAAACTTACAGAGGCGTTTGCACCTTTTCTCAAGGGATTTGAGTTCAAGGCGTCAGAGTGCAAGTTCATCGGCGACCCAATTGATTATCTTGTGTTTGAGGGTCTTGATGAAAGAGATGTAAAAAGAATTCATTTTGTTGAAGTCAAGACAGACAAAAGTAAGTTAAGCAAACATCAAAAACAAATCAAGGAAATAATTGATAATTTGAAATCAGAGAATGTTAGTTTTAGGGAGTTTGTTTTTCGGACAGGGGATGGAGAGGAAAAAAATAATTAAAAATTATTATTGTCTCTTTTTATGAAACAAATCTAAAAAAATAATTAAATTCTCATTTTTCAAATAAGCATAAGATAATCTAAAAGGTTTAATATAAACTTCTCGTGTTCCTTTTCTATTATGCCTCATTGGTTTTCCAATTTCTGGATTATTAATAATCTTTAATATTTGTTTTTTTATTTTTATACGAAAAAGATTATCTTTAATCTTAGAAAAAAATTCTTTGAATTTATTATCATAATCAACATTCACCATTTTTTAATTTCTTTAAGAAACTCCTCACCACTTACTCTAGTAAATTCTCCTCGGTCATGTCTTTGCCAAGCTTCTTCTGTTCGTCTTGCAAATTCTAAATCTTCCTTAAAATTTTCATCAGCTTTGCTTGCTTTTTTCAAAATTAATTTATCCTCGCTCTGGATAATAATTAACTTTTCACCTTCTTGTATTTTCCCCCTCATCCCCAAAGGAATTACAATTTGTCCTTTGGAACTCATCCTTGTTATACCTATTTCTACCATGGTAAGACTAATCTTACTGACTATTTAAATCTTTTTATTTACTTTTCTCTGTCACAACTTTTGTAGTTTAATTGGAAGACTAGGGATAGAAAAGAGAAGGGTTAACCCTCAACTAATTTTCGGTTTAGAATTAATTATTCGGCAAACTCTGGTTAATGGAAAGAATTAAAAACATTTTATTCTTGTGTTGGATATGAAAAGAGGTAGAATAATTGTTGCTCTTGTATTTTTATTAATTCTTCCAGTTGTTTCTGCGTCGCTTTCTTCAAATATGGAAGAAGTTGAGAAATATGTCGGGGAATACAAAGCAGGGGGGGTCTTACTGCTCCTCAATTAGTTGTTTATATTGAGTATGTCAGGAGCAAGATGTATGAAGAACTTGATAAGGCGGGGCGGAATGCTTTTACTGAAGCAGAAATTGTTGCGGTTTTTGATACTCCAAAGAGCGAGAGTGAGACAAGTTTCAGAGTAAGGGTTAAACAAGACTGGAGATTTACACAATATGAAAAAAGGTTTGAGACAAATGATTTTCATGTAGTTTTTAGAGCAGATTCTTTTTTTAGGCATGACAGGGAATATTATGAAAAAAGAGAAACAACAGCTGACAATTATTATATTATTAATTATGAATTAGTTGCTGTTAATGTTGCAAGTGGGAATTTAGATAGTGAAGTAAAGGATTTTATTTCTGATTTAAAGGCATTTGTTGATAAAGGAGAAGTTATGGATAAAGAATATGATGACATGAGAAAAAGACTTAACAAAATAAAACAAAAATTCAATGAAATAAGAAACCAGGATACTTGTGTTGGGCTTATGGAAAGTATTGGTATGGAAGAACATGAAAAAGATTATCCTTCGCACGAAAAGAGGTTTTATTATTTGATTAAAGAAAAAATTGAGAAAAATTGCTGGAATGAGCCTAAATGTGACTGGGTTTGTGAGCCTGTGGAAGTTTGTGGTGATTGTATACCAGAATGCTATGATAAAGGAGTATGTGAAGAGGTTTGTGAAGAACAGGAAGTTTGTAAGGAAGTTTGTGAAGATGTTTTGAATAATGAAACTAATTCAACAGAGTCTGTTTGCGAAGATGTTTGTGAAACTCAGGATGTTTGCGAAGATATTTGTTCAATGCAAGAGGTATGTAGTGAATGTGAAGAAACCTGCAAAACAAAAGAAAATTGTTATAACAAGTGCATAGATGCAGAGCGCTGTGAGGAGTTTCCCAATGAAAAGATTCAAGTTGAAGGTTGGTGTGGAAAAGGCTCTAGTATTCATATACAAACTATGGGTGAAGAGTTTAATTATTATAGGGGATTAAATGAAGGTGGAGAATGGGGTTGTGAAAATGAAATACAGAGTCTGGTTCAAATGAGAAAAGTATTGCAGAAAGATGTTAATCAGGAATTTGCAGAATGGTATTTTGAAGAATATTTGATTGAAGACTACGATAAGATGCTTAATGGTGATGACGGGTTTCAGTATGTTCTTAAACTTTTAACAAGAAATGAGGAGCAGATTAGCCAGAATCTTCATTGTTCTAAAACAGGGCAGTGGCCTGATGGTTTTGAGAAAATTGAAATTACTTATATAAATGATAATACTCACATTGAAGTTTGGGAAAAAAATATTCCTGTTGAATGGGACCAGACAACTTATTATACTACCTTATACAAGTATTCATGGATACCGAGCAGGGAGTTGTTAAAAGAATTAATTGATTACAAACTTTCTGAAACAGATACTTTTGGTCCTTCTGCAAAAGATGTTGCCAGAATTAAATCAAATGCCGGGCAGATGGAGATTATTAATTCTTTGAGTGAAAGATATGGAGGAAGTTTTGATGTGAAGTTAGAATTAAAAGACGAACAAGACGAAATTGTTTTAAAGTATTTTCAGGTTAATCCAGATGTTATTGTAAAAATTGTTGACTCTATTGAGGAAGAGCCGGATATTTCTGTTGAGATTGAGTATGGTGTATTGTATGATTTTATTAGTTATATGTCGTATGAAACAGAAGGTGATAACATCAAAGGTCCTCACTGGGTTTATATGGGAAACCAAGGTGGTCCTGGCAAGTTTTTTAGTGTTATTGGGGCTGTTAAAAAAATGTGGAGCGAAGGAGTAACTATAAAACCAAGACATGCTTTATTAAAATTATTATTTAATTCAAAGAACATAATTGGATTGCTTGGCAGTGCTAATGTTGAAGCAAGTTATTATGAGGGACAAACTGTTAAAATGAGTGGAGGGGTTATAGAAAAAGAATGGTGAAAACAAAACAAACAATGTTGGTGCAGTTAATAGCACGGGCTGTGATTTTTGCATTGTTCTTATTGGCACTTTTTGTTGTTGTTCCTGCTTTGAGATATTTGTTGATATTGTTTATAATTACAAATATTGGTTTAGGATTTATTAATGGTAAAAGAGATCTTCCTGCAAATATAATTTTTATCATATTAACACCCAGTTTATTTATTCCTGTTTTGGAATATCTGACAACAATTATTTTAGTTGTTCTTCTTGGAATAAGTTTGTTAAGATTTTATCTGTGGTTTAGAAAAGGCGGGGTGGAGGAAGTTAAAGATAAGAAAAAGAAGTTTCATATTCCAGGGTGGCTAATAGCTGTTTTAATAGTTATTGCAGTTATTTTTATATTATTAGTATTAATGGCTCTTTTGTTTTTTTCTACTACTAGTAGTGTGGGTTGATTTGGGAAAGGGTTAAAAATAAACTAAATATCTTTGATAATTACATGAAAATATTAAAAGAAAAGTCCAGAGAATATAAAGGCAAACCTTACTATAAATATAAAGTTAATATTCCTGAAAAAATTATGAAAGAGTCAGGTTTCAAATCAGGCGATGAATTAGAAGCAGAAGCGAGGAAAGGGGAGATAAAGTTGGTGAGGAAATGAAACTGCTTTATTTAATTATTAGTAAAAAAGAATTTAATAAAATTCTCTCTGGGGTTAAAAAGACTAAACATATAAAAATAAACAATTCTTGGACAAATAAATTATTTCACCCAAATAATTTTCCAAGAAAATATAATGAAATTTTATTTAGTGAGGGTCACAATAAAAATTGTAGAAAAATGAAAGTTAAATTTCTTGGAGTAAAAAAAGAAAAGAATACCTATAAAATTTCATTGGGACAAACTTATTTAAAAAAAAGATCTAAATGGTCTTGGATATCAGCCTTGAAACAATTATATCCCAAAAAAATAAAACCTCGAAAAAAATGTTTTCTATGCAAGAAGAGAAAGAGAGAAAAACACCAAAACTATTGTAGACAATGTGGGAAAAAAAAGGATTTAAACAAAAACAAATGGAAAAAGAAATGGAAGATTTAATAAAAGTGTTTGGGAGAAAATTAAACACAACAATTCTTAAAAACAAAAAAGACTTTCTTAATTAATGACTGTCCCTAACAACCTAAAAAACAATAAGATTGAATTATTAGTAAAAATAATTCTTTCTTTGTTATTAGCAATAGCATTTTATTCTGCATATGAAGTTGCAACTCTTGAATCAAAAGAAAGTAGCATGGTCCCTAGTGCGGCAATGATAGAGATATTTATTTTTGGAGCAATGGCTTTAATCTTTTTATTAATTTTTTATAATAAAGAAAAAGAACCTGCTTTTGCATATGTTTCAACAATTCCTTTTTTTATGATGTTTTTTTGGTTTTTTTATAATATGTTATATCGTAATTTTTTTGGAGGGAGTTGGAAATCTGGAGAATTCTTCTCAGGTCTCATCAAACTTATCGGAGTGCTGATAAACTCAGAATCAATTTCACTCACTATGCTTATTACTTTAATTTTTGCGAACTTTTTTCTGTGGAGACAACTTAAGAATAAAAAAACTCTTTCTAAAGAACTTATCAAAAAAGACTATCCTTTCCTCTAAAAGACTTTTCATTTTTGTTAATTCCAAAACTAGTGTTTTCTGCGTCTTTTCTCATTTCCAAATCTCTGGTTAAAATAACTACCTCTTCTTTTAGTTTGTTCAAATAATGCCAGACCTTGTCCAACTCAAATCTGTATTTTTTATAATTATTTTCAAATTCTGTTTTAGAAGTTTCCTTTATCACTTTCCTTAACTGATTTTCATTGAAGATTGTTTTTTCAGGGGGCATTTTTTAGTATTTTTTTGAATTCTTTTCCATACTCCTTTGTAGAGGATAATCTCTATTTAAATTTAACTCCTTTGTAAGAGATAATGAAAAAGAGGAGAGAAGCAATAGATTTGGCTAAAGAAATTTATTTATTTCTAAAGAAAGAAAAACAAGAATATTCAATAAACAGAATTTCAAAGAAGATGAAAGCTAAATATGAGATAACAATAAAATGTTTAGAATTTCTAAAAGACTTAAAACTAATAAAAGAAAGAAGAGGGGATAATAAACCAATTCCTGAAAGATTTTTTAGTTTGAGATGAAAAAGTTGGGGAATATTTGAAATAGAAAGATTTAAAGATCTCTTATTACTAATTAAATTATGTTATATTGGCAGAAAAAAGGGCATAAAATATACTTTGGAGATTGTTTGAAAGAATTAAAAAAAATTCCTTCTGAATCTGTAGATTTGATTATTACAGATCCCCCATATAATCTAGGTTTAAAATATGTTAAGAGATATTTCAATGATAGAAAAAAATTAGACGAATATTTGAATTGGTTGAAAGAAAGATTAAAAGAAAGCGTTAAACTTCTAAAAAAAAATGGTAGTATGTATTTAATTAATTATCCTGAACTTGATGCAAGAATTTTGCCTTTTCTCGAAGATGAATTAAAACTCAAATTAAAAAGATGGCTTGTTTGGAACTATCCAACCAATATTGGTCATTCTAAAAAAAATTGGACACGAAGTCATAGAGCTATTTTGTTTTTAACAAAAGGAGATAATTACACTTTTAATCGACAAAATATCCTACAACATTACAAAAATCCTGAAGTTAAAAAAGTAAGAGAACGGATAGAAAAAGGAGCGAAAGGAAGAACTTCATATGATGTGTTAAGGGCGTTAGATTTAATTGAACTTCAAAAAGGAATGATTGATGTTCAAGAAATTAATTTATCAAAAAATGTCACAAAAACACGACAAAAAGGACATCCTTGTCAATTGCCTTTTCCCTTAATGGAATTATTAATTAAAGTTAGTAGCAACGAGGGAGATACAATTCTTGACCCTTTTGCAGGAACATTTAGTTTATCCGTAATCGCAAAAAAGTTAAATAGGAAAAGTATTGGTGTAGATATAGCAAAAAGTTATTGTAATATCGGAAGGAGGAGGTTAGAAAATGATTAAAAGAGCTTCTAAAAAAAGTAAGAAAAAGAAAGTTAAATTAACTCCTGAAGAAAAGAAAGAGAGAAGACTAAAAAAAGCTTTTCAAAAGAAAATAGTTTCTTCTTTTAGGTTTGCAGAATTTCAATATTTGAAGACAGATAATATTCATAAACTATTTGGTATTAAAGCATCAAAGAAAGGAGATGTTGATTTTGTATTTTTATATGAGAACATAATATTAATTTGCGAAGATACAATTGCTGGGAACAAGTATATTAAAGATCATATGAATAAAACAAAAATTCTATATGATAAGATAAAAGAAGATTTTGATCAACATAATTATTCTTTCCTAAAATGGTTAAAGGGAAAATATTCTGATAAATTTGATAAATTTAAAACATACGAAAATAATGAATATCAAATTAGATATCTTTATTTTTATAAAGAAAAATTACCTAGTGAAAAAACTCAATATATGGATTATATACAAACAATTGATGAGAAAGGACTAAAATATTTTGAACTAATAACAAAAATTCTAAAGTTTTCTAGTAAAAATGAAATATTTAGATTTTTAAAATTAGATATTTCTAGAATCGGGAGTGTTTCATCATCTGAACAATCTAATGAAATTGATACTGCAGTAATATCACCAGAATCTGTTTCAGGATTAAAAAATATGAAAACAGTTTCTTTTCTGATGAGAGCAGCAGATTTAATGGAATGTGGTTATGTATTAAGAAAAGATAATTGGGAAGAGTCTGCGGAGTTATATCAACGATTATTGATAAAAAGTAAAATTGAATCAATTCGTAAGTATCTGCTTGACAATAAAAGAGGTTTCATAAATAATGTAATAGTAAGCCTTCCTTCAGATGTAAAATTTATAAAAGATGATGTTGAAAAAAAATTTGATGATATAAATCGTATAGAAAATCTAAAAATAAAGATCCCTCGTAAAATAAACTCTATTGGGATAATTGATGGACAACATAGAATTTATTCCCATTATAAATCAGATGGAAAAGAAGAAAGTAAAATTGCAGATCTTAGAGATAAATTGCATATTTTGGTAACTGGCTTAGTTTATAACGAAAAAATTCCTCCCAACAAAAGAATTGAATTTGAAAGCAAATTATTTATGGAAATAAACCATAATGCAAAAACAGTATCTCAAGATGTATTATTATCTATTGTTTCTTTACAAAATCCTTACTCTGTTAGGGGAATGGCACGGAATATAATATTAGAATTAAATAAGACCGAATTGTTTTTTGACAAATTTGAGGTAAGTACCTTGTATAAATCTGAAATTAAATCCACATCAATTATTAAATTTGTTCTTGCTGAGTTAATGGAAATAAATGAGGAGAAAGAAACATTTTTCAAATATTTAAACTTTGAAAATAAAATTGTGTTGAAAGATACTAATCATAAAGATTTTGAAAAAGTATTCAAAGTATATATTAAAGAATGCGTGAAACTTATTAATAATTATTTTAGTGCTGTTAGAAATAATTTTAAAGAAGAATGGAAAAATCCTAAGGAACATAAGATTTTTTCTGTTGCTTCAATGAATGGTTTTTTATTAGCGTTAAAGAAATCTTTTAAAGAAATTGGTGTAAATGATTTTGAGTATTATAATAATAAAATTAAGAATCTCAAAATTAATTTTAAAAAGAAAGATTTCACTTATAGTGCTAGTAAAGGGTGGGGTGATTTTTCTAAAAAGATATTGGAAGAATGTTTTGAAATAGTTGAATCGAATTAAATAATATTCTCCTCACTAACACCCCTCTCCTAACTCTCCTCGGTAATCACTTCCTTAATATATTTCCTCGGGATAAATTCAAAAGAAGGATTCTTAATCTTAATTTTTTTCGGTGCCCTGTCCCAAACTTCATTTAACTCTCTCTGCTCAACTGGAACTTTCTTATTTGTAAACTTCCATGAATCAGCAATAACATAAACTGGTATCTTCTCGCTCTTTGCAATCTTAGCAATCACCTCGCTCCCTATCTTATTAATCACGCCTTTTTTTAACAAAGCATCAGCACCTAAAAAAACCTTGTCTACTTTTTTTGTCCCCTGCTCTTTTGATAACGCAACACCTAAAGCAGAGTCAACAAACATTGTAACTTTTATCCCGGCTTTTCTCAATTCCTTTGCTGTTTTTCTTCCCTGAAACAAAGGTCTTGTTTCTGTATTATAAACTTCAAACTTCTTTCCTTTTTTCTTTGCATAAATCAAAGCATTAATAACATTTGTAGAATGGCAGTGCGTGAAAATCACATCATTTTTTTTAATTAACCTGAGAACATTTTTATTTATTTTTTCCTGCGCAGAATCAAAATGTTTTAAAACTTCTTTATAGGATTGTTTCTCCATCTTATTTAAAACATTTTCCAACATCGGCTCTGTTGGTCTTAAACTCAAAAGTTTTTTCTTTGAACTTTTCGTTGGAATTAAAGAATAAGCATAAAGAGCCTTTTTAGCAATATTTCTTGCTCCCTGAATTTTAATTTCTTTAATATCTTTTGCTATCTGATTGAATTTTCTTTTTTTATTAAAATAAGTTTTAATTCCCATCTCTTTTAAAAGCATTAAGAAATATAGTTATAAAAATGCTTTTATTAATACATTCTCTTTAATTTCCACACTTCCTCTGTTTCCTTTTCATATGCTTCTGCTAATTTTAAGGCAAGATCAAAATCTTGTTCTTCATTTATTTTGATTAAATTTCTATAACAATGAATATATATTTTATCCTTAACACGGAGATAACCGTCCTCCAAAGATATCTTTATTTCACCTTTTTCAACTAATTTAGAAGTGATGCCAAATAAGTTCTTGGTTTTGTCTTCCAATCCTTTCTCTGCTTTTGTCTTGCTAATAATTTTTACCATATTTCATGATACAATTATAGGTATTAAAATATTTATGTGACAGAGTATCTAAATTTTCAATAACAAACAATTTAAAAGTATTCTTTAATTAATAAAAAAATGTTAGAATCACTTATTAATCCGAAAAGCGCTGAAAAAGGACCATGGAAAATGTTTTTTATTGGTCTGATTTATGGCTCATTGTCTCTGTTAATTGTGCACTGGTTTTTTGCCAGTGATGTTGTGCTGTCTAAATTTTCAGGAATGATTGTTGTTACATTTTGCGTTATGTTTTCTTTGCCTTTTATGTATTATTTAATAAAACAAGAAGAAGAACAAGATGAACAAGTAGAAGGCTTTTTCAGTGTCTGGCGGGTGCATAGCGACGCTATTTATGCTCTTATGTGGCTGTTTTTAGGATTTGTTGTTGCATTTTCTTTTTGGTATATTTTTCTTCAAGATTCAAATTTATTTAATGCCCAGATAGAAACATACTGCATGATTAATAGCCCGGGAAATATTGAGGATTGTGTCACAAAGTATGACTTTACTCAAAAGCTGACTTCTACAGGAGCCGCAACAAAAGAAATGCGGTTTTTGTCAATTATAGAGAATAATATTTATGTTATGATTTTCACTTTGATTTTCTCTTTGATTTTTGGGGCAGGAGCGATATTTATTCTGGCGTGGAACGCGAGTGTCATTGCCGCAGCAATAGGAGTATTTACAAAATATACAATAACTGAAATTCCTTTTGGGATTGCAAGATATATGATTCATGGTTTTCCGGAAATTGCTGCTTATTTTATCACTGCTTTAGCAGGAGGGATTTTTGGATTTGGAGCAATTAAAAATGGCATAAAAGACAGGAAATTCCTGAGAGTCGTGGAAAATGTGGTTATCCTACTTTTCATTGCAATAATTATTTTAATAGTTGCTGCGGCAATTGAAGTGTATTTTACTCCTATTTTGTTTAATTAAGGAAATATTTATATAGAGTTTTAATTTTTCTAATACAATCTATTTATTTAAAATGAATAAAGACATCGGCAAAAAAATTGAGAAAAGTGTTGCAGAAATTCCAAATGCAAAAGAGGAGTTAGAAGAAAGAAAAGAGAAAGTAATTCATTTCCTGAAAGAGAAAAAAGACTGGGCATGCTACTTAATCCTCTCGTTTATTATATTTATCAGTGTTTATATCAGAACAAGAAATATTCCCAAACTAAAAGATATAACCACTGGAACCTGGACATTGGGTCCTGATTTAGACCCTTTTCTTTTCCTTAGATGGGCAAAAGACATTGTAAAACATGGGAGCTTGATGGCTTTTGATACAATGAGGTATGTTCCATTAGGATATAATACAGCTGGGGAGATGAAATTGCTTTCTTATATGATTGCATGGTTTTATCATTTCTTGTCTTTTTTTTCTAAAGAAACTACAGTTACTTATGCAGCAATTTGGTTTCCAGTAATAATGTTTGGATTGACAGCAATCGCCTTTTTCCTTTTTGCTAGAAAAATATTTTACAAAAAAAGTAAAAAAATAAGAAACATAATTGCGCTAATAGCTACTTCGTTTTTTGTTTTAATCCCTTCTCTACTTCCACGAACAATTGCAGGAATTCCTGAAAAAGAGTCTGTTGCTTTCTTTTTTCTATTTATGGCATTTTATCTTTTTTTAGAAGCATTTACTTCTGAGAAACTTAAAAAAGGTTTGATATTTGGAGTGCTAGCAGGAATTGCAACTGCATTAATGGCTTTAACATGGGGTGGAGTAATTTTTATTTTCTTTACAATTCCTGCGGCTGTATTATTAGCATTTATCTTTGGGAAAATAAAACAAAAAGAACTCTTTATTTATTTTAGCTGGCTTGTTAGCTCATTTATAATTATGATGCCTTTTTCTACCAGATATTCTTTAACAAATTTAGTTATGTCAACATCCACTGGGGGAGGGATTGGGGTTTTTGTAATTATTGGGATAAGTTTGTTAGTTATGAACAATAAAAAATTAAAAGAGATAAAGAAAAAAACAAAACTTCCTAACGAAATATTTGCCTTATTAATCTCTGTTTTAATTTTATTTATTTTAATTTTAATTTTTTTAGGTCCAAGTTTTATTTTTAGACAAATTGAAAGTACAAAAAATGCATTAATCACACCAATGACGACTAGATTTGGTTTAACTGTGGCAGAAAATAGACAACCTTATTTTTTAGGCGATTGGACAGGAAGTTTTGGACCAGTTGTTTTTGATATTCCCTTATTTTTCTGGTTATTTTTTATTGGGTCTGTGACACTATTTGGAAGCATGATAAAAAAATTAGAAAAAAAAGAAAAAGCAATTTTAATTTTTAGCTACTTTACTTTTTTAATCTGTTTAATATTTAGCAGATATTCCTCGAGCAGTATTTTAAATGGGACCAGTGGATTAAGTTTGCTTATTTATTTTGGAGGGTGGATATTTTTCTTAGGAAGTCTAGGATATTTTTATTATAAAAATTATAAAAAAGAAAATTCTGTATTTGAAGAATTTGATTTTTCTTATATTTTGTATTTTATTATTTTAACGCTAGGGATTATAGGTGCAAGAGCAGGTATAAGATTAATCATGGTTCTTGGAGCAGTAAGTCCTATTGCAGTTTCCTTTCTTATTGTAAAAATATCTCAGAGTTATTTAAGCAAAAAAAATGAAGAAAAGTTTTTTGTAGGAATTGTAGTATTACTTGTCATAATTGCATCATTATTTACTCTATGGACTTATTACCAACAAAACACATATACTGCTGAAAATTTTGCACCAGGAGCTTATCAAGTTCAATGGCAAAGAGCTATGTCATGGGTAAGAGAAAATACTTCTCCAGATTCTGTTTTTGCACACTGGTGGGATTATGGTTATTGGCTTCAGATCATTGGGGAAAGAGCAACACTTCTTGATGGGGGTAATACAGTAGTATATTGGAATTATTTAATGGGAAGACATGTTTTAACTGG